>CALGTJ010000619.1 GCA_937901435.1 uncultured Rhodobacter sp.
TATCGCCACGTCGATCGCGCTGACGATCCTTGGCGCTCAGAACTCTGGCAGCACCTCAATCATTGACCAACTGGGGACGGATGTGCCTGCTGCGCCGGGCACAGCCCCGCTGCTGCCACCCGGTGGCGACCTGCTGCCACCGACTGCGGATGATCCACTGACCCCGCCAGCCGACTGATCTGACTACCAAATTTTGGGGTGGCGTTAACCTTTGCCACCCGATCTTGCGACTTCCTTGCTATTTGCGGCGATCTGATGTATGCGTCAAATCCCGTGAGTATGTGGATTCGCATATCCTAATATCTCAACCGAACAGGTTCATATCACGGGGGATCGCGATCCAATGGCGCGCTTTGTATTCATCACCGGCGGCGTGGTTTCCAGTCTTGGCAAAGGTCTGGCCTCGGCCGCTTTGGGCGCGCTGCTACAGGCCCGCGGCTTTTCCGTTCGGCTGCGCAAGCTTGACCCCTATCTGAACGTCGATCCCGGCACGATGAGCCCGTTTGAGCATGGCGAGGTCTTTGTAACGGATGACGGCGCGGAAACCGATCTGGACCTTGGCCATTACGAACGCTTTACCGGCGTCGCGGCGCGCAAGACGGATTCGGTCAGTTCTGGACGGATTTATTCCAATGTTCTCGAAAAAGAGCGGCGTGGTGATTACCTCGGCAAGACGATTCAGGTGATTCCCCATGTGACAAACGAGATCAAAGACTGGATCTCGATTGGCGAGGATGAGGTGGATTTCATGCTCTGCGAGATCGGCGGCACCGTTGGTGACATCGAGGGTCTGCCGTTTTTCGAGGCGATCCGCCAGTTTGCCCAAGACAAGCCCCGCGGGCAATGCATCTTTATGCATCTGACATTGCTGCCCTATCTGGCCGCCTCGTCAGAGTTGAAAACCAAGCCCACACAGCACTCTGTCAAGGAACTCCGCTCAATCGGGTTGCAGCCTGACATTCTGGTCTGTCGCTCTGAACATGAGATCCCAGAGAAAGAGCGCCAGAAAATCGCACTGTTTTGTAATGTGCGGCCAGAGTCTGTGATCCCCGCCTATGACCTCAAATCGATCTACGAGGCCCCGATGGCCTATCACAAGGTCGGTCTGGATCAGGCGGTGCTGGATGCCTTCAACATCTCGCCCGCGCCCAAGCCAAATCTGGATCGTTGGGCCGACGTCGAGGATCGCATCCATAACGCCGAGGGTGAAGTGCGGATCGCAATCGTTGGCAAATACACCCAGCTTGAGGACGCCTATAAATCCATTGCAGAGGCGCTGACCCATGGCGGCATGGCCAATCGGGTCAAGGTGCGCGCCGATTGGATTGACGCCGAGATTTTCGAGCGCGAAGACCCCTCGCCCCATCTGGAGCCCTATCAGGCTATTCTGGTGCCCGGCGGCTTTGGCGAACGCGGCACCGAAGGCAAGATCAAGGCGGTGGAATATGCCCGCG
>CALGTJ010000620.1 GCA_937901435.1 uncultured Rhodobacter sp.
GATCACTCTCATACCGCAGCCGCCAACCGACCGTGGTGAATAATCCGGGTTAGCCGTGTGCGCGTGGGCTATACGGCGGGTGAGGCAATTGGGCCCGAGATCTTTGATTTTTATCGCTCGTTGGGGATCAATCTGAAACAGCTTTACGGCCAGACCGAGGCGTCGGTGTTCATCACTCAGCAGCCTGACAGTCAGGTGCGCGCCGATACAGTAGGTGTGCCCTCGCCCGGCGTCGAGTTGAAGATTGGTGACAATGGCGAGGTCTATTATCGCTCTGCCGGGACGTTTGTCGAATACTACAAGAACGCTGAAAGCACTGCCTCGACCAAGGACCCAGAGGGTTGGGTTGCGACGGGGGATGCGGGCTTTATTGAGGAAGACACAGGGCATCTGCGGATCATCGACCGGGCCAAGGACGTGGGCAAAATGGCCGATGGCCGGATGTTTGCGCCGAAATATGTTGAGAACAAGCTGAAATTTTATCCCAATGTGCTGGAAGCCGTGGTGATGGGGGCCGGGCGCGAGATGTGCACGGCCTTTATCAACATTGATCTCTCTGCGGTCGGCAACTGGGCCGAGCGCAACAATATCGCCTACGGATCCTATCAGGAACTGGCCGCCCATCCACAGGTCTATGGCGCGATCCAGGAGCATATCGAAGAGGTGAACAGGTCGGTTGCGGCGGATGAGATGCTGTCGGGGTGTCAGATCCACCGGTTTCTGATCCTGCACAAGGAACTGGATGCAGATGATGGCGAGATGACGCGGACACGCAAAGTGCGACGGGCTGTCGTTGGGGAGAAGTTCAAGGATCTGGTGACGGCTTTGTATGACGGGTCGACCTCGATCTATACGGAAACCGAGGTGACGTATGAGGATGGTCGCAAGGGAAAGATCACCGCAACGCTTGAAATTCGCGATGCGGCAGTTGCGCCAGATGCGCAAAGGATGGCGGCGGAATGACGGGGGTGACGCTTGTGCCAAGGCACGTCGCCCCACCCACCGTCCCGTATTGTGGCCAGATGAAGGAGCGACGTGATGCTTGATGCTGACGACAGTTATGTAACGGCGGACGGACGCACCATTGGCAGTGTGATGATGGAGATGAAACACATCACCCTGCGCTTTGACGGTGTTGTTGCGATCAAGGATATCTCTTTTGACATCCGAGAGGGCGAGATCCGTGCCATCATCGGGCCTAATGGTGCGGGCAAGTCGTCAATGCTCAACGTGATTTCCGGGTTTTATCATCCGCAAGAGGGCGAGGTTTGGTTTCGCGGGGCACGGCGACCGTCGATGAAGCCGTTTCAGGTGGCCCAGCAGGGCATTGCGCGGACGTTTCAGAACATCGCCTTGTTCGAGGGCATGTCGGTTCTGGATAATGTCATGACCGGGCGGC
Source organism: uncultured Rhodobacter sp. (assembly GCA_937901435.1). The sequence continues at coordinate 1,400 of CALGTJ010000620.1, forward strand.
TGACCCAGATGAAGACCGGGCTGCTGGCGCAGGCGATCTGGTGGGGCTGCGCCGAGAAGGAAGAGTTCGAGAACCGCGAAATTGTCGAACGGATCATCGATTTTCTGGAAATTCAGGCGATCCGCAAAACGCCCGTGGGGCGTTTGCCGTACGGGTTGAAAAAGCGCGTGGAGCTGGCACGTGCCTTGGCGGCAGAGCCGAAATTATTGCTGCTGGACGAGCCAATGGCGGGGATGAACGTCGAGGAAAAAGAGGACATGAGCCGCTTTATTCTGGACGTCAATGACGAGTTTGGCACCACGATTGCGCTGATCGAGCATGATATGGGCGTTGTTATGGACCTGTCCGACCGCGTGGTTGTGATGGATTACGGCAAGAAAATTGGGGATGGCACACCGGATGACGTGCGCAACAATCAGGCGGTGCTCGATGCCTATTTGGGGGTGGCGCATGACTAAGGCAAACTTGCGAATTTTGGACGAAAATTCAGATCGTTCCGGCGTTGGGGGACATCATGCCTGACCAGTTTCTTTATGCGATCGAGGTCACCCTGAACGGGCTGATGGCCGGCGTTCTTTATGCGCTTGTGGCGCTTGGGTTCGTTCTGATCTTCAAGGCCTCGGGGATTTTCAACTATGCGCAGGGCGTTATGGCGCTGTTCGCCGCTCTGACGCTGGTGGGGATCATGGATGGGCAGGTGCCCTTTAGCCATCTGATCAACGCGGTGTTCGGCACGGATATTCACCATTTTGGCTGGCATGTCCCGGCGGTTCTGGCGATCATTCTGACGATGGTGTTCATGGTTGGCTTTGCCTGGCTGGTGAACCATTTTGTGCTGCGCCATCTTGTCAATCAAGAGCCGATTATTCTGTTCATGTCCACCATTGGTCTTGCCTATTTCCTCGAAGGGTTCGGCGATATCATGTGGGGCTCTGACATCAAAAAGCTGGATGTTGGCCTGCCGCAGGGGGGATCGTTCTGGCTAGAGGAAAACACTGCTTGGCTGGGCGGTGACGGGTTCTACGGTTTCTTCATCGACAAGCTGGATATGGTGGCCACGGTCATCGCCGCCTTGTTGGTGATCGCGCTGGTCATCTTCAGCCAATACACCAAGCAGGGTCGGGCCTTGCGGGCTGTGGCCGATGACCATCAGGCGGCGTTGTCGGTGGGGATATCGCTTAACTTCATCTGGGTTCTGGTCTGGTCGGTTGCGGGCTTTGTCGCGCTGGTCGCTGGCATCATGTGGGGCGCCAAGTCTGGCGTGCAGTTTTCGCTGTCGCTGATCGCGCTCAAGGCGCTGCCGGTGCTGATGCTGGGCGGGTTTACCTCTATTCCGGGGGCTATCGTCGGGGGCTTGATCATCGGTGTGGGCGAAAAACTGTTCGAGTTCACGCTTGGCGGCATGATGGGGGGCGCGACCGAGAACTGGTTTGCCTATGTGCTGGCACTGGTGTTCCTTGTGTTCCGCCCGCAGGGCCTGTTCGGGGAGAAGATCATTGAGCGTGTATAGATTGTCTCAATCCTCCAACTCTTGGCTCGCGCGGATCACAATAGCGGCCAAGACGGTGACACCAAGGGTCAGTGCCAGCGTGGGGTCACGCAAGAACCATGTCCCAAGCAGGACGCAGACGATCAGCCCGCCAATCGCGGCAAGGGTAAAGCGCAGCAGGTCCGAATGGGTCGGGTCCTCGGCAGGCTCTTGTCGGTCGGTCTCTTCCGTCGCTGTTGTGGGGGCAAGTTCGGCCTCTTCCACCATTTCGCTGATCTCCTGGCGCAGTTTGGCAAGGCTTTTCTTGTCAATCTCGCCGCGTTTCTGGGCCTCTTCCAGCCGTCGGAATTCTTCTAGAATTGTTGTCATGTCACCCGTCTCCTCACGCCTTTTGGGTGCAAAGGAACTGCGGCGGAAATGGGGAAAAAGCGCAAAAGGTTATGACGTGGTTAATCGCTGTTTGCCAAAGGGCCGCAGGCCTGTGGTGGCGGTTTTGACATGTCGAACGGGCCGTGACGGGCCTGATACTGCAACAACGGGGTGCTGCTGATGTTTTACCGTGAAGCTGGCGATTTCAGCACGACCTACAAGGCGGACAGCCAGACCTTTCCGATCCGGTTTGACCGTTATCGCTATTACGCGGTGCTGGTGTTTGCCTTTGCCGTGGTGCCCTTTATCATCAATGATTACTGGGTCAGCGCGATCTTTCTGCCGTTTCTGATCTATTCCATTGCGGCCATCGGGCTGAACATTCTGACGGGTTATTGCGGGCAGGTCAGCCTTGGCACGGGTGGTTTCATGGCCGTTGGGGCCTATAGCTGTTACAAGTTCATGACGGGCCTTGATATCTGGCTGATGGGTGTGGACGGCGAAATGGTGCAATACGCGCTGCCGCCGATCAACATCTTCTTTTCTGTCATTCTGGCGGGCATAGTCACTGCAATTGTCGGGGTTTTGTTTGGTCTGCCCAGTCTGCGGATCAAGGGGTTCTACCTTGCGGTGGCTACATTGGCGGCGCAGTTCTTTCTGGTCTGGCTGTTCAACAAATGGTCCTGGGCCTACAACTATTCCGCCTCGGGTCAGATCAACGCGCCAACCCGAGAGGTATTCGGGGTCGAGGTGACAGGCCCCAGCACGCAAGCATGGGCCACCTATTTGTTCTGTCTGGTCTTTGTCGTTGGCTGTGCGTGGATCGCGCGCAACCTGACGCGTGGATCCGTCGGGCGCAAATGGATGGCAATCCGCGATATGGATATCGCCGCAGAGATCATCGGGGTGAACCCGCTGCGCGCGAAGCTGACGGCCTTTGCGGTGTCGTCCTTCTTCGTCTGCATATCCGGTGCGCTGTTCTTTAGCGTCTATCTGGGG
>CALGTJ010000621.1 GCA_937901435.1 uncultured Rhodobacter sp.
AGCCGCCGGAATCACAGACGAAATTGGGATAGCCATAGATATCCTGCGCGCGCTCAACGAAATAGGGTGTGTCCAGCAGGGCCGCGACTTCGGCGCGCTGGTGTTGTTCCTGCCGGGTCGTGTAGCTGGCAAAGTCCAGTCCGCCCTTGGCCGGATCGCCCGGCTTGCCCAGATAGGTGGACAGGGGCGCGAGATTGTCAAAGGTGATGTTGGACCCGATATAAATCGAGTCCGACATCAGCAATTCGCGCAAAAGCGGCAGCTGCATACCCTCGCGCTTGAAATTGTCGACGATATATTCACCCATGTACCGCGTGCCGATACGGTAATCGATGGAATAGTGATACCACTGCCCGCTGGCGCGCAACATGTTGGACAGATAGGTTTTCCCCAAACCCGACATGCCAAACAGCAGCACGCGCTTGGTCTTGGCCTGTCGCCAGTCATCGGCGTTTGCGTATATCATTTTGTGCCCTCGCTACCCCATGCGATCTCATACGCAAGGTTGGCGGGATTTTCCAGCAACTTGCTTAGACCGTTGCAGCAATGATGGCCCGGTTTTCGGCGCGGATGTTGATGTAATTGGAAAAGACAATCACGATCGCGCCGAACAGCACGGCCCATTCCAAGGGCTCACTGTAGAGCAGCATCCCCACAATCGCGATGATCGGCAGGCGGGCGAAATCGATGGGCATGACCACGGTGGCGGGCGCGATGGACAGCGCCTTGGTCAGACAGAAATGCGCCAGCAGACCTGCGACGCCAACCACGCTCAGCAGGGGCAGGGTTTGCAGGGTCGGCCATGTGACCTGCCCGTCATAACCTGCGCAGATCAGGCCAAAGCCGGCCTGCATGGTGGTCAGATAAAACAGGATGCAGGTGATGGTTTCGGTGCGCGTCAGGCGGCGGGTAAAGATCACCGATCCCGCAAAACCGATGGCCGCTGCAGCCCCGGCGATCACACCGGGTGTCAGGGCCACGCCGCTGCCGGGGCGCGCGACGATCAGGATGCCGATAAAGCCAAGCACGGCGGTCAGGGCGCGCATCCGGGTGATGCGCTCCCCCAGAAAGAACGGGGCCAGCAGGGTGACCCAGATCGGCGTCGTGAACTCCAGCGCAAAGACCAGTGCCAGCGGCGTGCTCACCACCGCGATCAGCCACAGGTTCTGGCCCGCAAAATGGAAGACGTTGCGCACGAAATGCAGGTGCAGATTGCGCCGTCTGATCTGCCCCAGCGTTCCGGCAGAATAGGCCATGCCAACAACGATCAGCACCCCAAGGATCGACCGGAACGTCATGATTTCAAAGGAATCATGCACCGCCCCCAATTCACGTCCGGCTACGGCCATCAACGTGAAAGAGGTGATCGTGCCGATCATCCAGAGGGCCGCGCGCAGTGGTGCGCCCGGCGTCACAACAAGACTTGCCCCACAGGGGCGCAAAGGGGCGTTTTTGTCAACGCCGGGTTTTTGAGCAAAGTGATCATCGCTCAATCGCTATAGAGCCAATGCGGCGGGTGCAAGGGGCTTACATCTCGTCCAGCGGCAGCGAGCAGCAGCCCTCAAGATAGGTGCCGTCGGCGAGGATGTAATCGATGGCCCAAGGATAGTCTCGATCGCTCATCCCGTCGCTACAGATCTGGGGGCGGATCAGCGAGTAGCTATAGCCTTCGGGCCCGAAATGGGTCAGCAGCGCAGGAAATCCGGCGCGCCCGATGGCAGCCCCGCCGTCTTGCAACGCGGCGCGCAGGTCCGGCTCTAGCATTCTGGTAAATATCGCCTCATCGGCGGTAAAGCCGACATCCCAGAACGGTTCCGTCCCGCCGCATTGCAGGCCTGCGGGCAGATCGCTTCGGCCGATCCGGGGCACAGGGTCGATTTCGAGAAAGCGCATCGCAATCCAGCCGTTGCCTTCGAAATACACAATCCTGGCCCAGCGCCCGCTTGGGTCGGTCTCGATCACTTCAATCGCGCGGGCGTCATAGGTCAGATCACCGATATCCGCAGACTCGCCATCCGGCGCGGCGCGGACGTTCAGGGTGTCGTTATAGGCCACGCCGGTCACGCGATAATATTCGGGCTCGGCAGCGGCGAGGCTGGGAAGCAGGGCCAAAAGAGGGGCCAGCAGACGGGCAAAATTTGTGGCAAGACGCATGAGAGACTCACTTTTGGTGAAATATATTCTCGCAGTTTAGGGCAGCCACAGCTTAATACAACAATCCGTCGAGCCTTGGCCCCTTGATCCCCAGCGCATTGGCCCCCGACCACAGCACCGCGCGCGCGACGTTGAACCAGAACGCCAGCCCTTCGCGGGCCAGCATCCGGATCGGCCCGGTTTGGCCGTCGACGCTGGATTGGCGCAGGCCGGTGCTGTGACACAGGGCGGTGACCGGGATGCCCGCCCAGCGAAAACTCAGCCAGCTTCGGATCAGGTGAAAGCCCTCGGTGACGAGGATAATCTGGTGGGCGTCTGCGACAAAAGGCTTTGAAAGCAGGGCGTTCTGCAAGGTCGATTGCGAGGCGTCCTCGTGGGTGACCTTGTCGTCCGGAACCCCAAGCCTCTGTGCATAGCCCGCCATTTGCGCACCCGCCGCAGGGCCGTTGTGGGCGGCTGTCCCGCCGGTTGTATGCAAGCGCGCCGTCAGCCCGTTGTGATACAGCGCCACACCCGCCTCGACCCGGCCAAGCGCAGATTTATGCAGCCGACCGTCGGGTTCCATCCCCGCGCCAAGGATAATCGCCAGATCATAGGGGGCTGTGGCCGTGCGCGCCAGACTGGTACAGGCGGGGGTGAACCAAACACCGGACAGGATGCCGATCAGTGTGCCGAGGATGATCGCCGTGGCGATAAGAATGAAACGCGACATCGTCAGATCATTGCCCGCGATGCCATGCCCCGGCCAGCGCGTCCGCGTCGATGGTGTAGAATGCGCTGAGCCGCGCCATCTCATGTTGATAGTCGGCCAAAGAGGGAAGCTGCCAGGTTTTGCCGCTGATAAAGCCGCCCTGAACAAGTGCGGCCCTCAGCGCGACAAGATCAACGGTGCCAAGATAGGCGGTTGACGGGCCATTGTTGCGCACATGGCTGAATTGTTTGGCGGTCAAAGGGCTGCGCTGCAACGGGGCCAACCCGAAAGAGGCAATCTGGTCGTCAAATTGCTGGAACCGGAACCGAGAGCGCGTGATGCAAAAACAGCTTTGATCCGGGGTGCCCGCGAAGGGATAGACATGCAGGGCAGAGCCTTCGGCAAAGATTAGCTGTTTGGCATTGCGATACATCAACAGTTGCTGATCGAACGGCAGGGTCTGGGGATGAACAATATGATAGCCCTCTTGACGCAGATTGTCCTCGATCAGGCTTTCGAACAGCAGGGCGGCATGGGGGTGTTCCAGTGGCAGACCGGTTCGGCTGACATAGATTTTATCATGGACCGGTCCATTGGTGGCTGTATCGGTCGTCGTGAGGATCCGATCCACCGCTTGCGCGAAAAAGGCGCGCGATTGAGGCGTGCCGCGGACAAACCCACCCGGAAACCGCGCCGCCTGTGGCACCCATAGCCGCTCGAACCGCCGGGTGTGGGTGACCGGGATAAGCTCTTTGTCGCCAAGAAACGCCCTTAGCACAGGCTCCATGAATTTTCCGGCACCAGCATGAGGGCGCTGAAAGCTATAGACAAGCCGGTTTGGGGCCTCTGCAAGGGAGGCGGCCCAAAGCCGCGCCATCCCATCGGAAATGAAGTGACCGAAATGCACGTTGTCCAGAATCCCAAGGTACAGATACCGCCCGCCTTCGATCTCTGCGCCAAGCTCTTCGCCCTGTGGCGCGCGCGGTTCATGGTGCATGACCGCAAATCTATGGGCCGCGTTGGGGATGAATGCGGTGGTGTCGTCAAAAGCGCCGCCATCGTACCAGCCGTGCCCACGGTCCGGATCAACCGGGCGGAACGTCTGGATTGGGGCAACATAGGCGTTGTCGTGACGTGATACGGTCAGCGTTTCCTCGTCCGTCTCGACGTCCGCTGTCATATCATTCCCATTCGATCGTGCCGGGAGGCTTGGAGGTGATATCATAGGTCACGCGGTTGATGCCGGGCACCTCGTTGATGATCCGTGTGGCGGTTTCACCCAGAAAATCATGGGTAAACGGATAATAATCTGCCGTCATGCCATCGACGGAATTCACCGCACGCAGGGCGCAGGCGAAATCATAGGTACGCCCGTCGCCCATGACACCCACGGTGCGCACGGGCAGGATCGCCACGAAAGCCTGCCAGATTTCGTCATATAGCCCGTGTTTGCGGACCTGGTCGATATAGACCGCATCGGCCTCGCGCAGGATATCCAGCTTTTGACGTGTGATCTCTCCGGGGCAGCGAATGGCAAGGCCGGGACCGGGAAAGGGGTGACGCCCGATAAAGCTGTCAGGCAGGCCCAGTTCACGCCCCAGCGCGCGCACCTCGTCCTTGAACAATTCGCGCAGCGGTTCGACCAGTTTCAGGCCCATCTTTTCGGGCAGACCGCCAACGTTGTGGTGGCTTTTGATCGTCACAGACGGACCGCCGCTGAACGAAACCGACTCGATGACGTCCGGATACAGCGTGCCCTGCGCGAGGAATTTGGCGTCGCCAACAGCGGTCGCATGTTTCTAGAACACGTCGATGAACAGGCGGCCAATGATC
>CALGTJ010000622.1 GCA_937901435.1 uncultured Rhodobacter sp.
GATCCACCTTAACAGGGCCGCAAAGTGGTCGAAGAACTAGGACCACCTCTGAATGACATGTTTCTCTCCATCTTTACATGTTGCGATGGTGTGTTGATGTCATACCCCCACTGACAGCGTTATGTCAGGAGCTGTCAGGCCCGTGCAAGAAACATCAAAACCTTTCGACCCAAGGACGCAGGGATAATTCCTCTGACCATGCAGAGCGGTGCTGGTTGATCAGGCCAAGATAGGCGGCGGCGATAGCATTCGGGTCAAGTTTGGAGTCTGGATTGTCGACAGGGTTAACCTTGTCAGCGCGCGCAGGATTGAGGATGCCGCCGTCGATATTGACCCATGCCACATGGATGCCTTGCGGATGCAACTCGCGGGCCATGGATTGCGCCAGACCACGCTGGGCGAATTTGCCCATGGCGAAGCTGGCCGATTGCGGAAAGCCTTTGACCCCGGCGGAGGCCCCGGTAAAGAGGATTGTGCCGCGTTTGCCATCGACGAGGTCATTGCGAAGCATCTGGCGCGCGGCGGCCTGCCCCATGAGGAACGAGCCAAAGGCGGTCACCTCGACCGCCCTTCGGACATCCTCGGGGTTCAGGTCGATCAAAGGGCCGCGGACACGGGCGGACGGATTGTAGATGGCGACACGCGGGGCAGAGCCCAGAGTGTCGAACAGAGCCGCCATTGATCCCGGATCGCTGGCGTCCATCGCAACACATCGCGCGCCGGTCTCTTGGGCCAGAACGTCCAGTTTTTGCACGGTGCGTGCGGCAAGGATCAGGTCGTATTCAGGCGCAAGCGCATGGGCCAAAGCGGCGGAAAGCCCGTCTCCGACGCCGACGATGACTGCGGCAGGTTTATTCATTTTTTTACGATACCTTTCATCCAGCCAAGCCCATCAGAGGTGCGCCGCTTGGGCAGGTATTCCGCGCCAACAAAGCCATCATAGCCCGAGGCGTCCAATTCGGCAAAGAAAGCCGGATAATCCAGATCATCCTTGCCGGGTTCGCAGCGTTCGGGAAAGCCGGTGATCTGCACATGGCCGACCAGATGCCGGTAGGTTTGCCACGCTCCAAGCGCGTTTCCGGTGATCTTTTGCGCATGATAAAGGTCGAATTGCAGGGCCAGATTTGGCGCACCCACCTTTGCCAGCACCACAGAGGCCAATTCGAAGTCATCCAGAAAGTAGCCCGGCATATCCTCGGCGTTCATCGGTTCGATGGTCAGCTTTTGCGCGGGGGCCTCATTGGCGGCCCAAGTCAGATTGCGAATGAAAGTGTCGCGCGCTTCGGGCCCTTGGGCATTGCCCGCAAGGATCTGGATGTGACGCGGTCGCAGGCGTTCGGCAAAGCGCAGGCTGCGTTTGAAATCGCGTCGAAACCGCTCTTCGCCATTGGGGATTGCCGCGAATCCCCTGACGCCGCCGGTCCAGTTGGGGGGCGGGGTGCACATCAGCACGATGGGCGTGCCCGCGGTATTGATGCGGCGTACAAGTTCCGTGACCGGATCGTCGTAGGGAAAAAGAACCTCGACGGCGTCGAATCCCGCTTGGGCTGCGGCGTCGAACCTTTCGAGAAATGGCATTTCTTTAAAAAGATATGTTATATTTGCAGCAAACTTGGGCATTCACGATCCATTTTCATTTATGAATTAACCGAGTCTTAAAGGTAATTACTCACCCCCCATTTTGAGAGTGTGCGTCTCAGGCGAGGGTTT
>CALGTJ010000623.1 GCA_937901435.1 uncultured Rhodobacter sp.
TACCTATAAGGAAGCCCTGCCCGCTTCAAGCAAGTTTAATCTGACAGAGCCCTCGCAGGGTTTGGGCAACAAGGCCCATGTAGGCATCGTCATATCCGGCTTCATTTTCCAAGACACTGAGAAAGGCGCAGCATGTCCCCGACAGCGTGTCGACCATCAGAAACTGACCGCCGTACCCAGCATGTCCGACAAACCGCCCGTCTGTCATCAGATGGTTTGAATACCGAAGCCAGTCCTTTGGAGGGGTGAGTTTGGGGGCCTCGCGCGACAGGCTATGGGCGATGAAAGCTGCATTCGCAAAGGGCTTGCCCGAAATGTCGCTGCCTGCACGGGCAAACAACAATCCAAATCGCGCAAGGTCACGCACACTCAGACACCCACCGCCGGAAAAGGCCGGGAAGCCGTCAGGACTGAGGCTGATGTGAAACGCTCCCTCATATCCAGCGGCATCTACGATGTCCTCAATGAGCTGCGCCAATGGTTTTGGCGAAACAGCCGCCACGATGCGGGTCAAGACGTCTGTATTGGCAGATTTATAATCAGCATGGTCGCACCGATCCGTTGGTGTAAAACCAGTGATCGCATTAGTGAAATCCACCAAAGTGGTCTCTGCCAGATCGGGCGCGGGCAGACGCCAGCCCAAAGCAATCTCCTCGGTGTAACAGTCCGCATGCGGGTCGCTGTAGTCTTCGGAAAAATCGTTGCTGACAGCCATATCCAAAAGCGATTGCACTGTGGCTTGCGCGTACCCCGTTCCAATGTCTGGCAGATAGTCGGCAACCTTGGCTTCACACGATATCAAACCCTGTTCCAGAAGTTGCCCGACAATCAGATGAATGTGCAGCTTGGATACAGATTGAATGGAATGCGGTGTTGTTGTTGTGAAATCATCCGCCGCAGCTTCCATCACGATCCGGTTGCCTTGAATACAGCAGATTGCCGAGAACGCCGGATGATCAAGCAGGTCTTGCAAGCCCGCTGGTTGATCGTGCAGCCCTTCCTTTGACGGTTCCAACATCAGAACATTTTGCGACCGCACCATCAGTGTGCGGCGAAACAAATGATGCGCATTGTGAAACCCATGACGGCGATGCGCGGGCTGGTTCCAACGTTGTTTATTGTCCGCGCCGACAGTCAGGTCGGGGTTTGGAATGATCCTCGCACCGCTCATGTCGCGACTGCGCAGTGCACCAAGGCATCTACCGCGCAAACGTGGTCGGAATAGACAAACAGCGGATTGATCTCGATCTCTGCGATCGTGGCCCGTTCTTGCAGGTAGGCCTGACAAAGAGTGTCAATTTCGGCTGCAATTTTGGACAGTTCTGCTTTGGGTCGACCCCGAAATCCCCCAAGCAACCGCGCAACACGCAGGCTTTTCAGAGCCTTCTCAATGTCTTCAGCGGTTGAGGGCAAAAGCAGGGTTACCGCATCGCCCACCAACTCAACCAGAACGCCGCCGCTGCCCAACACCAATGCCGCGCCAAACTGCGGATCACTGCGCAGGGTGACGATAAGCTCGGCCAAAGGAGGCGGCGACATAGTCTCGATCAGAAACCTGTCTGAGACAGCTGCGGGCTTGTGTTCCGTGACATCCGTGCGCATCTGCGCTGCTGCTTTGGAAACTTCAGCGTCGTCATTCAAATTCAGCGCTACTGCTCCTGCTTCGGTCTTATGGGCCAGAAGTGGGCTCATCATCTTGAGCGCTACCGGAAAGCCGATTTCATGCGCGATTTCGCTGAGTTGTTCTGCAGTGGCGACCCTGCCCTGCGGCACAGCCACGCCTTGTTTGGCCAGCCAGTCTTTACCTTTGTCTTCCGTTAACATTTCCAGCGCACCGACCTGCCTCGCAGGCAACAACGGTGCGGGCATCCGCAAGGAAATGCGCGCACGGGTCTGCGCCCAAGTGGCAGCCTGGCCAATGGCGTTCAAAGTCTCATGGATGCCTTGCATCGGGGCAAGCCCCTCAGCGATCAGGAACTGACGGGTTTCAAGGTCCATGTTCTCAGGCAAAGTCGCGCAAATAGCGGCAGGCAGGCTCTGTTCTTTGGCCGCTCGCCCAAAGGCTGCTGCGTCCTGTTGATAATACCCTTTGGAGGCATCCAACCCCGCTGCGGGATAATCCTGAACAAGGACAGCAGCATCCGCGCCTACTGCCGCAATGGCCTTTGCAAACACAGGATAGGTCAGATCGCCCTGCCCCCAGATTGGCGTGGTATAATCCAGCGGGTTTGACACAGTTGCGATCTCGGGCAACAAAGCTTTGAGCGCCGTTTCTTCCACAGGATCAACAGGTGGAAACACCAGCCCGATCTTTTCGGCGTAATCCGCAAGCATCGTGGCCCCCCCGCCCGAGCAGGTAAACCCAGCCACGCGCGCGCCCTTGGGTGCACCGACCACGCAGAGGTATTTGAGCGTTTCAATAAACTGCGAGGGGTTCGTCACGCTGATCACGCCAGTACGCGCAAACAGCGCCTCATAAAGCTCGGTCGCGCCAGACAGTGATCCGGTATGGCTGACGGTCAATGCAGACCCGATTTCGGAACTGCCGGTCTTGAGCGCGACAACTGGAATGCCCTTGGACAGCGCCTTGAGTGCGGCGCGTTCAAAGCAGGGGATGTCTTGCAACCCTTCGATGTGCAGGCCAATGGCCCGCACGGCAGGGTCATCGGTGAATATTTCTAGAAAATCTTCCTGCCCCAGGACTGCCTGATTGCCCGCCGAGACCATATAGGCCAGCGGCAAAGAGCGTTGGCTCATTGTGATGTCTGACGAAAACATGCCCGATTGCGTGATGATCGCAGCACCATATCCGGGCGACCAGCCGCCGTGTTCAAACGACCACAGGGCGGCATTGTCGATGTAGTTGATTACCCCGTAGCAATTGGGACCAATCAGCGCCATGTCACCTGTGGCGTCGATCAATGCTTGTTCAGCGGCCGCATCGCCAGTTTCCTTGAAGCCGGCCGAGAAACACACCACGCCGCCCGCGCCCATTTGCGCAAGGGTCTGCAACGCCGCGACCACACGCCCCGCCGGAATAGCGAGATAGACTGCATCGGGTGCTTCGGGCAGATCGTTGATCGAAGCGACGCAGGGCAGTCCTGCAAGCTCTGACCGCTTGGTGTTCACAGCCCACATCTGTCCTTGAAAGCCCCGCCTGCGCGCTTCTTTGATCGCGATCGTTGCATCGCGCCCGCCGATGAATGCGATATGGCGCGGACTTAGCAGGCGCTGGAAATTTGCGCGACGTTCAGGGGTCATGCACCAAGCGGCCGCAAGATGGAGCGTGTGATAATGTGGCGTTGGATTTCGCTTGTGCCGTCCCAGATGCGTTCCAAACGGCTATCACGCCAGAAGCGTTGAATAGGCATTTCTTCCATCAACCCCATGCCGCCGAAGATTTGCACCGCATCATCGGCGATCTTGCCCAACATTTCCGCGCAGAATACTTTGACCATCGCCGCATCAGCATCGCTCATCACGCCCTTTTCAGCGCGAGCCACGGCGTCATTTACCAACAGGTCTGCTGCGCGCAGATTGATCGCTCCATCTGCCAGACGAAAACCCGTCGCCTGAAACGTCCCGATGGGTTTGCCGAATTGCTTGCGCGTTGCGGCCCAATCGGTCGCCATATTCAAGATACGCTCCGCCTTGCCGCAGCAGGTTGCACCGACCCAGATGCGTCCCATGCCAAGCCATTTACCCGACAATTCCAACCCGCGCCCCTCTTCGCCCAAAATTTTCTCAGGGCCAAGACGCACATTATCGAAATGCAACTCGAACGTCTTGTACCCGCGATAGCTGACACAGCGCGTGCCTTCGCGACAGTCAAACCCCGCCATGCCCACATCAACCAAAAACGCCGTCACCCTTTTGCGTGGTCCACGCGGTGTTTCATCTACGCCCGTCGCCGCAAAGACAATGGCGAAGTCGGGCATGCAGGGACCAGAGATGAAGTGTTTTGAACCGTTCAGAACCCAGTCTTCCCCATCTTGCCGCGCATTGGTTTTCATGCCCATGACGTCAGATCCCGCATCCGGTTCGGTCAAGGCAAACAACTCGCGTTTTTCACCACGCACGGCAGGCAGGAGGTAGCGCTCGCGTTGCTCTGCGTCGCAGGCCATCAGCAGCTCCGTGGGCCGCGCCGCCCAGCTTTGCAGCGCATGGCTGGTCTTGCCGTATTCGCGTTCAATCAACGCCATTTGCGCAATGCCCAAGCCGCCACCGCCAACCTCTTCGGGCAGGTTGCAGGCGTAAAGGCCCAGTTCTTTTGACTTGGCTTCAATCGCGCGTCCGATCTCTTCTGGCACATGGCCCAATCGATCCACTTGTTCCTCGTGGGGAAACATTTCGGTTTCGACAAAGCGGCGGACCGTGTTGATCAACAGGTCGCTTTCAACGGATGTTTCCATGTTCATAAAAACCTCACTTAGGTTGCATTATTGCTGGCGTTTCGGCGCGACTGGATAGCAAAGATCACAAAGGCGATGAAGGTGATCGCGATCAGTACCACTGCCGCAGCTGCCACGGTTGGGTCGGTGTTTTCGCGGATGCCGTTCCACATGCGGCGCGGCAGGGTATAGACGCTGAATTTCGAGATGAACAGCGTCACAACAATCTCGTCCCAGCTTAGGATGAAGGCGAACAGCGCGCCCGCAAGGACGCCCGGTTTGATTGACGGCAGGATCACCCTGCGCATGGTGGTCCAGTTGGACGCGCCAAGGTTTTTGCTTGCCTGTTCCAGCTTAGGATCAAAGGTGGCAAGGGATGCGCTGACGGTGATCAACACCATCGGGGCGGCGAGAATTGTGTGTGCAAGGATGAGCCCCGCATAACTGTCCAGCAGACCAAGCGGTATCCAAAGGCGGTAGAACGCCATCGCCGAAATGATCTGTGGAATGATGAGCGGCAAGAGCAGGAAAGCGCGGACAAGCTCGCTGTATTTCGACGAGACGCGCCAAAGACCAATGGCGCAGAGCGTACCAAGCGTTGTGGCAAGCACGGAGGTCGAAATAGCGATCACACCACTTTGGAAAAAGCTCGACAGCCATTCCTCGCTGGTGAACAGCTTTTGAAAATGACGAAAAGACAACTCGCCCGAAGGCATCGACAGGAACCGCTTAGGCGTCAGCGAAACTGGGATGGCGATCAACGCAGGCGTCACCAAGAACAGCAGTAAGACCCATGCGCCAACGCGGTTGAAAAGTGAGAACAACCCGACTTTCATCGCGCTGCCCCCCCGAAGACGGTGCTGAGTTTCATAAACCGTGACATGATCCAGAGCATTGCCAATACGCCAAAGAGCATCAACGCGGCCAGCATTGCCGCCGTACCCCATTTTAGCGTGACCAGCAATTGGACCGAGATATATTCGGCCACCATCAGCACCTTGCCGCCGCCCAGCACGGCTGGCGTGACGTAAAATCCAAGGCTGAGGATGAATACTAGCAAGGTCGAGGCCACCAGCCCGGGTGTTGTCAGCGGCAGATATATCCGCCAGAACGTCTGTGCGCCCGTGGCACCCAGATTGCGGGACGCATCCATCACGCGCTTGTCCAGCGCCTGCATCGAAACCAAAAGCGGCAACACTGCGTAAGGGATCATATAGTGGATCATGCCAATCAGCACGCCAAGTTCATTGCGCATAAACGCTATCGGTTCGGCAATCAGCCCGATGTCCTCAAGTGCAACGTTCACCAGCCCTTTGCGCCCCAGCAGCATCAACCATGAAAAGGTCCGCACAAGGATGGATATCCAAAAGGACACAAGCAGCAACGTCAGCATATAGTTCTTCTGGCGCTGGTGGCAGTGCACCATGGCGTAGGCAATCGAATAGCCCAGTGTCACACTGAACAGGGTGGTGATGATGCAGATCCGGACAGTAGTCCAGAGGATGCGAAGTAATGCGTCGCTTTCACCCAGTTTGGCATAGTTGCCAAACCCCGGTTCAGGGTCTGTGACACTGAGCCAAAGGATGTTCAGGATCGGACCCAAATAGAGGGCCACCACCAGCACCAACAGAGGCGCGATGATCAACCAGCCGGGATGTATGTGTTTGCGCAGTGCGTGCATTTGGGGTTCGTTTCGAAAAAAGCCGCCCAACACCAAAGTGTCGGGCGGGAGGTCAGGGACAGTTAGCTGATCGCTTCGAGGAATGCGTTGACCGCATCACCGCCATTTTTGCCCCACCAATCGGGATCGTTGTAGACGATCTTGTCGATGTTCTTGGCCGAGGTGATCGCATAATCCTGCTGATCCTCGGGGATTTCGCCAAAGGCCGCCGGGTTGGAAGGCGTCATGCCAAGGCAGTCAAGAAGCGCAAGTTGCGCAGGTACTTCTTGCGCGGTTGCGATAAACTGCATCACGGCGGCACCGGCTGGATTTCCCTTGGGCACGATATAGGCACCGGGCATCGCAATCGCCTGATTGTTGACCAGTTTGAAGCGCCCATCGGTGTCATTTTCGATGTTGCGGCCCCGGTTTTGCCATATCATGCCCATGGTGACTTCGCCATTAACGCACATCGAATGCGCCTCAGATCCTGATCCCCAATAGAGGCTGTCAGCCTTGATGGATTTGAGCTTGGCAAGGGCACGGTCCATATCGAGGGGATAGAGCGCATCACCTGCCACACCGTCCGCCATCAACGCGGCCTCAAGTGATCCATTGGCCCATTTATACAGTGAACGCATTCCGGGGAACTTGGCCGTGTCAAAGAAATCAGCCCAGTTTTGAGGGGGGTTATCACCGTAAGCCTCGGTGTCATAGACAAAGGCATAGCCATAAAGGATGACCGACACGCCATATTTAAGCGCATAGCCGGGCAATGTTTTTTCCTTGGAAACAACGGAATAATCAATCGGCTCAAGGTGACCAGTCGGCCCTAAAGATACCGCATTGAACAGGTCCGCATCCGCCACGTCAGCTGTGACATTGCCGCTGTCGACCATCTCTTTGATCTTGCCCTCCAGCGGGCCAGAGGTGTCGAACTTCAGCCCCTTGCCTGTGGATGCCGTGAACGCGTCACCAATGGCAGAACCGTGGCATTCCTCGGACTGGCCACCCCAGTTCCACATAACCACGTGATCTGCCGCAGCTTGGGCATCTCCCGCCATCACAGAGCTTAGTGCGACGCCTGACGCCCCGCAAAGGGCGAGGAATGTACGGCGATCCATGCGCCCTTCTTTGTAAGCATGCGCACCGTCGTTAAGCATTTCTTTCATGAACTGTTTGTCTTGCATTTTTAGTCCTCCTATTGATGTGCCGGCTTTTGTCCGGCTGGTTTGGTGAGGTGCCTTTGCGGCACTCTATTGTAAAATCTAGGTGTCGTGTAATTCGACAGCAGCGGCCTCCTGCCAGAGCAGGTCAACTTCAGCGCCCTCAGTCAGCGCCTCTTGATTGCGCCAAACGTCGATATCGACCTCAATCTCGTCCTCCTGCACGCTGTCGACGATGATCCGCTGCATTGAGCCAAAATAGGTGATGGAGCGGATGGTGCCGCTGACGCGGGCATCGCGCCCACCTTGCCCCAAACGCAGGTCGATCTTTTCGGGCCGCAGGGCGTATGTCTTGTCGCCTTGCGTGATGAAATTTGATTTACCCAGAAAGCTGGCCGCAAACTTGGTTGCGGGACGCTCGTACAATTCAACAGGCGTACCCACCTGTTCGATCGCCCCGTCGCGCATGATCACGATGCGGTCCGACATCGACAGCGCTTCTTCTTGATCATGTGTAACATAGATGAATGTCGTGCCGACACGTCGGTGGATGTCTTTGAGTTGCTCCTGCACCTCAACCCGCAGTTTTTTGTCTAACGCCCCCAGCGGTTCATCCAGCAACAATACGGGCGGTGCAAAACACAAGGCACGCGCCAAGGCTACCCGTTGCTGCTGCCCCCCCGACAATTGGGTAGGCTTACGATCTGCGAACTCCTGCAATTGCACCAGGTCCAACATCTCATCCACACGGGCCTTTATCTCGGACGCGGAGCGTTTCCGCACGCTCAGCGCATAGCCGATATTGTCACGCACCGACATATGCGGGAACAATGCATAGCCCTGAAATACCATACCGAAATTGCGCTTTTCTGCGGGCACATCAGCGATTGAGGCACCGTCCAGCGCGATGTCGCCTTGGGTAATATCCAAGAACCCCGCGATCATCATCAGCAACGTCGTCTTGCCCGACCCCGAAGGGCCGAGCAGCGTCAGAAATTCACCCCTTTCAATATCGAGAGTGACACCGTCCACGGCCCGAAACGTCCCGAACATTTTCGATACGTCGCGGATTTGCAGACTGCCGGTATTGGCAAGATCAGCCATCTGCGCCCCGCAAACCCAGTTTGTTGCGTGCTTCTTGCGGTGTGATGATCCGCGCCCCCATCCGTTCAATAATCTCGCGCGCGCGGGTAACAAGCTGTCCATTGGTCGCCAGCACGCCCCGATCCAGATAGATGTTATCTTCAAGGCCAACCCGCACATTACCACCTAAGGCGACGGCGGCCGCCATCATCGGCATCTGGCCTCGGCTGATCCCGAAACTGGCCCAGCTTGCACCGAACGGCAGCTGCGCTTTCATCGCCGCCATTGTCTCAACCGTCTGGTCTGCACCCCATGGGATGCCAAGGCACAGCTGGAACATGGGTGGCGCGTTGATCAGCCCTTCTTCCACCATTGCCTTGGCAAAGCGGATATGGCCCAAATCGAAGACCTCCAGCTCGGGTTTAACACCCCATTCCTGCACCATTGCCGCCATTTTACGCAGGCTGGGCGGGGTCGAGATATAGATCATATCAGTATCGGAAAAATTCAGCGTACCGCAGTCAAGCGAACAAATCTCTGGCATACATTCTTTGACATGGGCCAGCCGTTCTTCGGGGCCAATCATGTCGGTTCCGAGGCCGGGCATAGCAGGATTATCGGCATCAGAAATCCAATCGCCGCCCATGCCAGCGGTGATGTTGATCACAATATCAGTTTCGCTATCGCGTATCCGGTCAACGATTTCCTTGAACAACTTGGGGTCACGTGATCCCTGCCCTGTTTCAGGATCACGCGCATGGATATGCGCGATGGAGGCACCCGCTTTTGCCGCTTCAATCGCTGCATCTGCGACCTCCTTTGGCTTTACAGGTACATGCGGACTTTTACCGGTGGTATCCCCGGCCCCGGTGACCGCACAGGTCAGGACGACGTCGTAATTCATTCAGACAGGCTCCCCTTTTCTTTAATTTGGCGCTCAGAGAGATAAGAATTGTGTCGACTATTCGCCATATTTTTGCTTATAATGGCGAAAAATCGCACCAAAACCAGAAGGCTAATGACCGTGGAAATTGATATCTCTCCCAAAATGACACCAGCGCAGGTTCACGCAGTTTTTATCATTGTGCCAAGGTTTAATATCACAACCCTGATCACCATGATCGAGGCGATGAGAATTGCAAATTACCTCGCGCCTGCGCCAATATTCTCGTGGGAAATCGCCTCCTTTGATGGCAAAAAAATCACCGCCAGCAACGGGATGACAACCACCGTAGAGGTCGCGGATGACACCTTGCGGCCCGCCGAATTCGCCTTTGTTCTGGGCAGTTGGGGGACGGAACACTATGCAAACAAACACCTCATTACTTGGCTACGGAAACGTAACCGTGCTGGCACCCGCATCTGCGGGGTCGAGTTGGGTTGCTACATCGTTGCCCGTGCCGGTTTGCTGGACGGCAAGCCTGCGACGATCCATTGGTCATGGCTGAACGGGTTCCGCGAGACATTCGACCGTGTCGATGTGCGCGAGGGGTTGTTTACGCTTGATAGCAAAGTTATGACCTGCGCGGGTGGATTGGCCGGTGTGGATCTGATGTTGCGCTTGATTGAGGAACTTCAGGGCAGCAGTTTTTCCGGTGAGATTGCCGACCAGATGTTACACCACCCGATCCGCAATGCCACAACGCCGCAACGCAGTACAATGGGGCGCAGCACAGAAACAATGTTGCCGCTGGTGCGCGAAGCGATGACATTGATCGAGAACAACATCGAAGAACCGCTGACCGTGCCAGAAATCGCGAACCTGCTTGATGTGTCGCAGCGCCAGTTGGAGCGGCAGTTCAAAAAACATGTAGGGTGTACGGTTGTGCAATTCGGATTGCTCAGGAGGCTGCAAAATGCGCGGCTTTTGCTGATCTCAACTCAGCTGAGCATCCGCCAGATCGCAACGGCTTCAGGTTTTAACACCCTATCACATTTTGCCTATTCCTTCGGTAAATTCTTTGACCGCCGCCCGTCCGACTACCGTGAGGCTTGGCCAGAAAACGAACCTGCACCAAGCTGGCCCGGCTCGCTTTCAGATTTCCTCAACACGCTCAATGGCAAGTCAGACAAAACTCAGGTGGTGCGCGTCTGACGCAGGGCATTCAGCACGCCTACTATTTCGCGGTCGCGCTGTGCGGCCATGTCTTTAAAGTGCCTATCTCCTGCAACAGCGTTGCAGCCATCCACCATCAGGTCGCGCAATTCTTTGGTCAGCTCGGGCGCTTCCAGACGGGTCCAAGGCAGTTTCAGCGCGGGTCCGAACTGATCCAGATTGGCCGCCATGCCGCCCGCTCCGCAGGCCACATGAAATGCCATACATTGCCCTTGGGACACCATGCGCGGGGCTGGCCCGTTCATCAGCGCGAAATCAATGTCCTCGGGCGTCGCCTCGCCATTAGCGACCATATGCAAGGCCTCGCGCCACAGGGCTTCTTGCAGACGTGTCGCGACAAAACCGGGGATTTCCTTTTTCATCATCAATGGTGCTTTGCCCGCGATCTTGTAAAAGTCCCCGGCCCAATTCACCGCTTCGGGTGCCGTCTTTTTACCGCCAACAATCTCGACCAATGGCAACAGATACGGCGGGTTAAACGGATGGCCTATGACCGTGCGTTCTGGCGTCGGGCAATCGGCCTGAATGTCGCTCATCATCAGCCCAGAGGTGGAAGAGCCAATGACAACTGAAGGCGGCAGGATCACCCCCATCTTTGCGTAAAGCGCTTGTTTGACACCCAACCGCTCTGGCCCACTTTCCTGCACAAATTCAGCCCCTTCCAGCGCATCTTTCAGATCCGTTTCAATGCGCAACCGGTCTCGTGAAGCACCGTCCGCCAGCCCCAGATCAGTCAAGCTGATCCAGGCCGTGTTAAGGATCGACATAAAGGCATCCGCCTCAGCCACATCATGCAAATAAGCAGTAACGTCATACCCACGTGCGAGAAAATGCGCGGTCCACCCAGCGCCAATGGGGCCGGCGCCAATGCTTGTCACGCGGGTCACGGATTGAGGATCAGGATACATCATTCACCTTTGAAATTGGGTTCACGTTTCTCGACAAAAGCGGCAACGCCTTCTTTAGCATCTTCAGATTTAAGCATCTTGCGGTAGGTCGGCATGGGATCCGTGCGCATTTTGTGAAACGCCTTTTCGAGCGGCACACATTCAATCTCGCGCTGCACTTCCTTGACGGCTTGCATCGCCAGCGGTGCGGACCACGCGATTGACGCCGCCCATTCGCGCGCGGCATCCATCAATTGTTCCTTGGGAACAACCTTGTTGACCAACCCGTAATGCGCGGCCTCGGTGGCGGACATCCGGCGGCCCAGCAGAAACATCTCCATCGCGATGTTATGGGGAATGCGGCGTGGAAGGCGTTGCAATGCGCCCGCGTCCGGCACAATTCCCAAGGGCATTTCGGGCAGCCCGAATTCCACATGGTCTGCTGCGATCAGCAGATCACAACCCATCGCCATCTCGAACCCGCCACCAATCGCAAGCCCGTTGATCGCGGCGATCACTGGTTTGTTCAGCGCCCAGTTCTCGGTGAGGCCAGTGAAGCCGCCAAAGCCGTATTCATCGGCCTCCCACCAGTTATCAAGGCTCATCTCGCCATCGTTAAGCGCCTTGAGGTCCCAGCCTGCCGAAAAGATCTTGTCCCCGCCGCCCGTTAGAATGGCGCACCGCAAGTCTTTGTCTTCATGCAATTCCTGAAACGCGGCGGCCAGTGCCTGTGAGGTCGGGACATCGATGGCATTCACCTTGCCGCGCTCGAGTGTCACCTCAAGCACATGCCCGTCACGATAGGTCGTTACACCTGTCGACATCAGAGTGTCTCCTTAAATTCTGGCATGACTTCTTTCACGAACATGCGCAGGGATCGTTGCTGCGCTTCGTGGCTGAGACCCATAGATGCGTAGTAGATGAACTCGTTCACCCCCAAGGCTTGATATTTCTTCAACTTTTGAATGACCGTATCGGGCGAGCCGAACATCAGGTTCTCTTCCAACATCACAGGGTCATATTGTTCGCGGCCTTCCAATGCGTCCAGTGGGATGGATTTTGGGAAACCGTTGACCACATCCCCTGTATTGCGGAACAGGTTTTCGAACTGGCTCAGCAACCTGCGGATGGCATTCAGAGCCTCTTGCCGGTCTGCGTCATTGTCGTAAAGACAGGCATGGCGCATCAAAGCAAACCGCGGAAGCCAGCCATTGTCAGCCTTCACGATCGCCTCATTCAATTGCTGCATATAAAGTTCAGCTTCGGCAAAGGGCCGGGTCAGCGGCCAGCAGTTCACGTGGCATTTCTCGCGCATCGCATAGTCGTATGTGATCGGAGAGCGGGCCGAAACCCAAACAGGCACCTCCGGCTGCACTGGCTTGGGGACCGACGTAGAGGTCGGAAAGTTCCAAAACTCGCCGTCGTGGGCATAATCACCGCCCCACAACGCTCGCACTGCTGGCAACATTTCTTGCATATAACGCCAGGCATCAGACTGTTTCAATCCCGGTCTCATGCGGTCAAATTCACGCTGATAGGCGCCAGAGCCGATACCGAACTCCAACCGTCCGCCGCTAATCAGATCAACAAACGCCGCCTCACCCGCCAGATTGATCGGATGCCAATAGGCCGCTGTGGCCACTGCAGTGCCCAAGCGTATATTGCTGGTCTCTTTCGACCACCACGTCAGCAGTTGAAACGGATTGGGTGCAATCGTCATCTCAAGCGCGTGGTGCTCGGCGGACCAGACAATATCGAACCCACCTTCATCGGCAATCTGCACCATCTCAAGCGTGTGACGGGCGACGTCTTTCATGTCATAGCTGTCGTCGATCCGCTCCATGTTCACGGCCAATTGGAATTTCATCTTAATTCTCCTTACTCAACTCTTGGACCTGCTCAACGCATCACAAACGGGTTCGAAATCGGCTCATCCGAAGTATTCACCCAGATCGTCTTGGGCCGTGTGTAATCATAGATCGCCTGGAACCCGCTTTCCCGGCCATAGCCAGACCCTTTGACACCGCCGAATTCCGCGATGGGCGATACCACGCGGTAGGTGTTCACCCAGACAATGCCCGCTTGCACTGCATTCGCCATCCGCAAGGATCGTGCCGAGTCGCGCGTGAAGATGCCGGCCGCCAGCCCGTGTTCTGAATCGTTGGCCAATTCCAGCACCTCTTCTTCGGTTTTGAAACGCTGAACGGATAGGACAGGCCCAAACAATTCGGTGTCGACAATCTGCAAATCCTGACGCGGACATTCAATAATTGTCGGCTCATAAAACAAGCCCCCCATGCCATCAGGCTGCTTGCCCCCCGCAAGGATCGTGGCCCCTTGCTCTTGGGCATAGGCAACCTCCCGCTGGATGTTTTCCAACTGACCGATAGTGCAGAGCGGCCCCATCTGGGTTTCCTCGGCAAGCGGATCGCCGATCACGATCTGGCGGGTAAGCGCCGTCATCTTCTCCAAAAATTCATCCGCGATATCTTCGTGTAGATAAAGACGCGAGCCCGCGACACAGCTTTGCCCCGTGGCCCCGAATATCCCCGCAATCGAGGCGTTGACCGCGCTCTCTATATCGGCGTCCTCAAACACAATGAACGGGGATTTCCCGCCCAACTCCAACGACACTTCGGCAAAGTTGCGTTTCACATTCTCCAGCACATGCCGCGCTGCATTTGGTCCACCGGTGAAGGACACGCGTGCCACAAGAGGATGCCCGGTCAGCGCACGCCCACAGGGCTCGCCGTGACCCGTGACAATGTTGACAACACCGGGTGGAATACCCGCTTCTTCGATCAGCCTGCCGAACTCCAGCATCGCCGCACTGGCATGTTCCGAGGCTTTGAGCACCACGGTATTGCCCGCGGCCAAAGCCGGGCCAAGTTTAACGGCCACCAAGAAAAGCTGCGAGTTCCACGGCACCACAGCGGCCACCACGCCAAGCGGTTCACGCTTGGTAAAAACGAACATGTCGGGCTTGTCGATAGGCAGGGTCTCGCCACTTACCTTGTCCGCACAGCCTGCGAAAAAGTGGAAGAACTCCGCGATATATTTGGCTTGCCAACGGGTTTCTTTCAGCATCTTGCCCGTGTCAATGGACTCCGTGCGCCCCAACCCCTCGGACTGATCCGCCAGCAAATCACCCAGTTTGCGTAGGCATTTTCCGCGCTCAGTCGGCGTCATTTTAGCCCAAGCGCCTTTGTTAAACGCCTCATGCGCCGTCTCTACCGCGCGGTTCACGTCAGCCTCTGTCGCTTCCGGCACGCGGCTCCAGATTTCGCCGGTACTGGGGTTCACACTGTCAAACGTGCCACCGTCAGATGCATCCACCCAATCGCCGTTGATAAGCATCTGATAATTCTTGATGTCACCCATTGCACAAACCCTCTTTGATTTGATTCCTATTCAAAGCTGCTTTCTCGATTAGGATTCGGGAAAAAACGACATCAGTTGTCGAAAAATCCGAAACTCTCTTTTTGGGATCGGGGCACGGTACATAGAAAGGAGAGCCGCAAGATGGTCGACAAAAAGCAAGTCATCGGAGGTCCGCTAGAAATTGGCGGCAGGGTCCTATCGTTGTCACGGGCAATACGTGCGGGTGATTTTGTCTTTCTAACGGGGCAAATTCCGATGCGAGATGGCGTACCGATGACCGATGGCAGCGTGCAGGATCAAACTCGCGCGGTGCTGGATGACATCACCGCAACACTGGCCGAGGCAGGCTGCACCCGTGATGATGTGGTCAAGGCGATGGTCTGGCTGCGTGAGCCCTCTGACTTCCCAGGCTTTAACGAAGTTTACGGTGAATACTTCCCTATTGAAGCCCCGACACGGTCCGCCGTTGTCAGCGATCTACTAGTTGACGCACGGGTCGAAGTTGAGGTCATGGCGTATAAGCCAATAGGGCGCGATACATAATGGCGCTGGCACCAGACGGCACGCAATTCGAATTATTCGGTCCGGCAGATGCGCCGGTTGTTGTGCTGATCCACGGTCTGGGTCTGAACCAAGAATGCTGGCAGTGGACCACCCCTGCCCTGACGGACAGCTACCGCGTTCTGACCTATAACTTATATGGGCATGGAGGCTCCAGCGCGCCGCCTGAAACGCCCTGCTTGTCATTGTTTTCAAATCAATTGGCCAGCTTGCTCGATCACTGCGACATCAATCGTGCTGTGATCGGCGGCTTCTCTTTGGGTGGCATGATCGCACGTCGTTTTGCCCAGGATACACCCGACAGGGCGCTGGCTTTGATCATCCTTCATTCCCCCCACGAACGCAGTGATGCAGCCCAGACCGCCATTCTGAGGCGGGTGGATCAGGCCCGCGAAATTGGGCCAAGTTCCACGGTCGAAGCCGCTCTTGAGCGATGGTTTACTGCCCCCTTCCGCGTTGCCAACCCCGAGATGATGGAGGTCGTGCGCGGCTGGGTGACTGCCAACCAAAAGTCAATCTACCACACAATTTACCGCGTTCTGGCCACCGGCATTGACGAGATTTTGGCCCCTGATCCAGCAATTTCTTGCCCCGCGCTGATCATCACAGGGGACGAAGACTATGGCAATGGCCCTGAAATGACCCAAGCCATCGCTGCTGAAATTTCCGGTGCTCAGGCGGTAGTTTTGAAAGGTTTGCGGCACATGGCCTTGGCCGAATCACCAGATGCGGTGAATAGGCCAATCAGGACATTCCTTGATACATTGAGCCTTGCACCATGAGCACACAAATCCTGAAAGGTCTGCGCGTGCTGGACCTCAGCCGTATGTTGTCAGGACCTTATTGCACAATGCATCTGGCCGATCACGGCGCGGAAGTAATCAAGATTGAGGGCGGCAGTGGTGATACCAGCCGCGGCAACGGGCCGTTCCGCGTTGACGACCCCAAGCATGACTGGGCTGGGTATTTTGTCAGCCTGAACAGAGGCAAAAAGAGCATCCAGCTCGATCTCAAATCCGAGAGCGGCAAAGCCAGTTTCCGCAAACTTGCTGCAACTGCTGATGTGATTGTTGAGAACTTCCGTCCCGGTGTGATGGAACGTCTGGGCCTTGCATACGAAACGCTGGCGGCCGAAAATCCGAAACTGGTCTATGCGGCCATCCGCGGTTTTGGGGATCCACGCACGGGCGCCAGCCCCTACAGCGATTGGCCGTCCTACGATGTCGTAGCCCAAGCCGTGGGCGGGTTAATGGCGATGACTGGCCCTGATGACGCCACACCAACTAAAACCGGCCCCGGCGTGGGTGATATTTTCACGGGCATGATGATGGCCTTTGGTATTATGGCAGCCCTGCGCGAGGCCGAGGCGACCGGCAAAGGTCAATTTGTCGACGTCGCTATGTATGACGCGATGATCTCGCTCTGCGAACGTATGGTTTACTTGCATGACATGACTGGCGCGGCGCCGGGTCCAGAAGGGAATGGCCATCCTTTTCTGGCACCCTTCGGGCTTTTCCCCGCCAAGGACGGTCATATAGCACTGGGCATTGTGGATGATGCGTTTTGGCGCCGGTTGGCGGCACTTATGGACCAGCCTAATTTGGGCGATGATCCCCGCTTTGCAACCCGCGCGGCGCGGGCTACTCATGCTGTTGAATTGAACGCTTTGGTGGCCTGTTGGAGCAGTGTTCATAGCAAGGCTGACCTCACAAGCCTATTGGGTGGCGAGGTGCCTTACGGGCCAATGAATACGATCGCTGACATTACAAATGACCCCCATGTCGCTGCACGTGGCATGCTGGCCAAGGTCGCCGCAGCTGGCAAAGAACCATGGACCATTGCCGCCAACCCTTTGCGATTCGGGGCTCATGGTCACGGCCCGTTGTCATCCCCTCCACTACTTGGTGGGGACAACAATTTGTTGGAAACGATCACAGAATTCAAAGAAGTGGATGCAGACGCCAAATGCGCGCTGCGTGACGCCTTTAGCAGCTTTGCCACGGGCGTAACCGTGGTGACAACGCGCCAGCCAGACGGCACACCGCGCGGGTTCACGGCAAATTCGTTCACCTCGGTCTCGCTTGATCCGCCGTTGCTGTTGGTGTGTATCGCCAAGGCGGCGCTGTCTTGCGATACCTTCGCACAGGCCGATCATTTCGCGGTCAACGTCCTTGCGCATGACCAAAAGGAAGTTTCAGGCCTTTTTGCAGGGCAATCAGCCGATAAATTTGACCTAGCACAATGGCATGTCGATGCGCAGAATATCCCCGTGATCGACGGCGCATTGGCAAGTTTCAGCTGCGCGCAACACCGGCTGGTGGATGCGGGCGACCATCTGATCCTGATCGGTCGGGTGTTGGAATTTGAGACCTCCGAAGGCACGCCGCTCGGATATTATAAAGGTGCCTATTTCGACATCGGGTTGGACGATGCTCTGGCTGGCGCAGCCGCATCAACGGGCAGTGTTTCTTTAGGGGCTGTTTTGGCCTGCGAGAATCAGATTTTGCTCTGTGAAGATACCTACGGACAGATATCAGTGCCCACGGCTCCTGCTCAGACAGGGTCGCTTGAGGGGTTATTTGATCACCTCAAGGGCATTGGATTGATGCCCCACCTCGACCATCTTTATGCGGTGTACCAGAACACGCAGGACGCATCCCAACGTATCATCTATCATGGTGTCGTTGCTGGGGATGCGCCTGCGGGCATGCGCTATTTTGAGCTTAGCGCCCTGCCTCTTGAACAGGTAAGAGACGCGGCGGAGCGTTCGATGCTGCGCCGATACGTTCAAGAAAATCAATACGGTGCCTTTGGCATCTATCACGGAACCGAGGTTGAAGGGGTGGTGCACGCCGTCACTGGACGCCGAAACTATCATATCTGACAGGAGAATACATATGCTGCCCGAACTGCGAAAAATAGTTACTTTCGACGAAGACATTCACACCGAAGGTGGCCGCGCCTCAGACCCTGTCTTGCGCATGATCGGTGTGGCCGCCGTGGTAACAAACCCATGGGCGGGTCGCGGATTTGTCGAAGACCTGTCCCCCGAAATCACCCGCATGGCACCATTACTGGGATCGCTGTTAACCGACCGCCTGATTGCACTAGCAGGATCGGGTGACGCAATTGAGGCATATGGCAAGGCCTGCATCGCGGGAACCAGCTGTGAAGTCGAACACGCTTCAGCCCTCATCCACACTTTACAGTTCGGCAACTTCTATCGCGAGGCAGTGGGCGCAAAAAGCTATCTTGGCTTCACCAATACCCGCGGCCCAGCTAACACCCAGATCCAGATCCCCTTGATGGACAAGCACGATACTGGCCGGCGGTCCCACTATCTGACGGTGCAGTTTTCAATCTACGACGCTCCTGCTGTTGACGAATTGGTTGTAGCATTGGGTGCTGCGACACGCGGACGTCCACATCACAGGATTGGGGATCGGTATTCGGATCTGGCAGCAATGGGCCGCGAGGTCGAGAATCCCGCAGGTGTTTAGGTACACTTTGCACTGCAGGCTCCAATCCCTGACGTTGATCACATGTGCTGTATGCTTAATGCCGTATGGGCACAGGGTGTTGTCAGACAAACTTGAACACCCGTAAAAAGCACCTCAAGTCGATCATCATGCGGCACAGAAATTGAACCACTCT
>CALGTJ010000624.1 GCA_937901435.1 uncultured Rhodobacter sp.
TAGGGCCGTCGTCGAGCGGCCATTTCCGTATGCTGCACCCCAAGGTCAGTGCCAAAGTTCAACGGCCTCAGATGGTTGCGCGCCCGTACCCAAGACGCGGCGCGCGCCATGATCTGCGGGCGGGCAAAGCGCATTTCCCCGGCGCTGAGCCTGCCGAAATGCGCCATGACCTCTTGCGCGGCATGACGGGTAAGTGCGCCCCACTCGGCTTGCCAGTCGCCCAGCGACCAAGGCGCACCGGCAGTCCAGCGACCGGATTTGGGCAGATAGACCTGCGCCTCGACAGGCCCCTGATCGGTCTCGACCGTCACGCTGGCGCGGTCATAGTCAAACCCGCCTTCGTAGAAATCCAGCCGCTGTTGATCGCCGTCGTCAAGCCCGGAGACCAGCAGCCCCTCGGCCATGCCACCCGGAGCCGCCGACATCATCGGAAACGGCTGATCCCTGACCCAAGTCACCACGTGATCGGGCAAACGCGCAGGGGTCATATGCAGGTCATTATCCGGCGCACTCAACAACCCATCCACAGGCGCAGAGTCACGTCCAAGAACGATCTGCAACAAAGGCACATCGCAAAGCGTTCCAAAGAAGAACAGATTGGTCATTCCGCGTCAGGACCAGCGGCGAGAGGTCGCCTCGACCACCAGCCCGATCAGCATCCCCCCGACGACAAGCACAAGGATCACATCGGCGTAGGCCACGTGTTTTGTGTTATTGATCGCAATCTCGACCATGCTTTGCAGGGCCTCGAACGGGTCATCATAAGACTTGCGCAGCGAGCGTTTGATCATCTCGTAGCCCGCGAAATAGCCCATTGCGACAATGAACATCGCCACCATCGCAGATAACCCCAAACCCACGGCAGAACTCATACCACCGCCAACGCGCGGGCCCAGAAACTTCCACCCGACCCACAGCCCGAACACGGCGGTGATCTGCCGGATCAGACCCGGCGGCGTTTCCGGCGGCAGATGCAGCGCCACCCGATCCGCCGCGAGATAGCCCAGCGCGGCGAGCAGGATGGCAGCAACAAGTTTAGAGGCTGTCGGCATGGGTTACACGGGCTTTGTCACTGTGATCTGGGTTACGTCACAGTTTCCGCTTTGAAACGTCGCAGCACAAGACGTTAGATAAAAATTCCACATCTTTCGGAACCGATCATCAAAGCCAAGTGCGGCCACCTCGTCCCAGCGATCATTGAAGGTGACGTGCCAGCGGCGCAGTGTCTGGCTGTAGCTTTCGCCAAATTCTACCGATTGCGCCATCTTCAAACCGGCCTTTTCGACCTCTGCCAAAAGCGCACCACGTGACGGCAACATGCCCCCCGGAAAGATGTATTTCTGGATGAAATCAACGCCCCTGCGGTACACATCCCAGCGTTTGTCCTGCACCGTGATGATCTGAAGCGTGGCCTTTGCGCCGGGGTTCAGGCGCTCGCGCACCGTCTCGAAATAAACGGGCCAGTATTTTTCGCCCACCGCCTCGAACATCTCGATGCTGGCGATCCCGTCGTAAAGACCGGTTTCGTCGCGATAATCCTGCAGCTTGATCTCGACCTGATCCTGCAGGCCAAGCCGTTCCATCCGGGCCACCGCATAGTCGTATTGCTCGCGGCTGATGGTCAGGCCCGTCACCCGCAGCCCGCGCTCTTTGGCGGCATATTCGGCAAACCCGCCCCAGCCACAGCCGATTTCCAGCACGTGATCGCCCGGCACAACGCCCATTTCATCGACCATGCTGGCATATTTGGCGATCTGCGCCTTCTCAAGGCTTTCCTGCCCGCTTTCGAATTTGGCAGAGCTATAGGTCATCGTCTCGTCCAGCCACAGACCATAAAATTCATTGCCCAGATCATAGTGGTGTTCGATGTTCTTGCGCGCCTGCCGTTTCGAATTAGAGCGCATCCAGAAACGGAACTTTTCAAAGTTTCGCAGCAAGGTCATGCCGGGAAAGCCGTCATACATCTCTTCGTTGTCGGCGTGGACCAGATCCATAAAGGCCTGAAGATCGGGCGTTGACCACCAGCCCTCCAGATAGGCCTCGCAAAAGCCCAGATCCCCCTCGCGCACGAGGCGGGCAAAGATATCCGGGTTGTGGATATGCAGTTCGGCCACGGGGCCGGGGGCCTGGCCATCGGCGCGAAAGCCCCGCCCATCGGGCAGGATGAAATCCAACCGCCCGTTTTGCATCCGCGCGCTCATGTCAAACACGGTCGCAAAATAACGAGGCAGGTTGGCCTGCCCCTTGGTGCTCGTCAAAAAGTTCATAGAGTCCCTCATCCCTGACCCGACAAACTATCGGATTTCACAGGCCCATCAAGCAGTTTACGCAGCCCGACCCGCTTTGGCCCAAAAATAGCGTGGGTCCTGATAACACTGCCAAAAAAACAGTCAAGAACAGGCAGGCTTTCCCCAAAGCCGGGCTGGCGCGCGCAATCCTCGCGGAATTTGGCCATCCCTCTAGCTGTCCCGATTGCTGTAGGCGTCCAGCGCGCGCTTGCGCCCGTCCTCGGCTGTGACCACGGGCGCGGGGTATTCCATCGCGCAGGACAAGCCCCAAGCCTTTGGAATAGCGTCGTAATAGGCGAGTGCTGTTGCGGGCGGGCGGCCCTGACCCTCTGCGATCCACGCGCCGCGATAGGCGCGGTCGCGGTCAAATTTCTCGGCCTGCGTGACCGGATTGAAGACCCGAAAATAGGGTGCCGCGTCCGGGCCGCAGCCCGCGACCCATTGCCAGCCCATTGCGTTGCTGGCCGGATCCCAGTCGATCAGCGTATCGGCGAACCAGTTCATCCCGATGCGCCAATGGCTTAGCAGGTGTTTTGTCAGATACGAGCCCACAATCATGCGCGCCCGGTTGTGCATGGTGCCTGTGACGTAAAGCTCTCGCATCGCCGCATCGACAAACTCGATCCCCGTCCGCCCCTGCTTCCACGCGATCACCTGTGGCGTGGTTTCATCCGCGTTCCACGGGAATTTATCCCATTCGGGCCGCCAGCTGGATGTGGTGATATGGGGCGAGTGATGCAGCAGATGATAGGCGAACTCGCGCCAGACCAATTCTTTCAGAAACACCGCGGCGCCAGTCTTGCCCTCTTGCAACGCGCGATATCCGGCATGCCAGCAAGCCACCGGTGAAATCTCTCCGTAGGTCAGGTTTTCGGACAGGCCAGAGGTGCCCTTGATGCCGGGAATATCGCGCGCGTCCGCGTAATCCGCGACCCGGTCCGCGATAAAGGCGTCCAATCGGTCGCGCGCCGCCGCCTCGCCGACGCAGACATGGAGCGCCACCACCCCGGCCCCGCGCCGCATGGCATCCCCCAGCGCCCAATCGTCCAGATTATCGCTGGCAGGCCATTTGTCGGGCGCGCGCAGCTTGAACACGGGATCCAGCGCCTCGGCGACGCCACGATCCTTCACCGATTTCCAGAACGGCGTGTAGACCTTGTAAAACTGGCCCTGTTTCGTCTCGACCGTCCAGGGTTCGAACATCAGATGCCCGGCAAAGCTTTTGGCCTCTACCCCCTGCTTTTTCAGGGTGGATTTGACGTTTGTGTCGCGGGTCTGGCTGTCTGGATCATAGGCGCGCTGCCAATAGACCGCCCCTGCCCCAGTTTCTGAAACAAGAGTTTGCAAGACCTCCAGCGCGTCTCCGCGCCGCAGGATCAACCGGCTGTTGATCGCCTCTAAAGCCTGCCCAAAAGCCGCAATTCCGAGGCCAAAACGCCATTTCGGCGCCGCGCCGATGTCTTCTAGCGACGCGTCGCAAATGAACACCGGAATCACCGGACGGCCTGTCTTTGCGGCGGCACTTAGTGCTGCGTGGTCCGACAGGCGCAGGTCACGGCGGATCCAGACGAGGATCGGGGAAGTCTCTGTCACGCGGCTTGGCCTTTTGGTTGCTTACAGCACGTGATCTAGCGCGCGGATCAGCCGGTCAATGTCATGGGCGCTGGTATAATGTACAAATGACATGCGCAGCACCTGACGTGCGGGATCGACACCCACCCCGGCAAGCGGGCGGGCAGAATAAAAATCTCCGCCCCCCGCCATGATACCATGGGGGGCAAGATCAGCGGCGATGTCCTCTCCGCGGCGGTCGCAAGCGACGGCGACAGTGGCGGCGCGTCCCTTTGCGGTCTGCGGACCCAGCAGGCGCAGGCTGTTGCGGGTGGACAGATAGTCGAGCAGCGGTTGCAACAGCGCGCTTTCATGGGCGTGTTGCAGATCATGTACCCGGACCGCCCGTTTGCGCGGATCGGGTTCAGGATCAAAATGGCGCGCATGCAGGCTGTCTATGTAATCCGCAATTCCCGCGCAGGCGGCAATCTGGGCGTGATCCGGCCCGGCAGGGGTATAGCGTTTGTACAGGCTGTCCCCGTTGAAGTGATGCCCCTGATTGGGCAACCGCTCGCCCAGCGCGCGGCGGATCACCATCAGGCCTTGGTGCGGCCCATAGGTTTTATAGGCGGAAAACAGATAGATATCCGCCCCCATCGCACCCACATCGGGCAAGCCATGGGGCGCATAGCTGACACCATCGACACAGGCGACAGCCCCGGCGGCATGGACACGCGCGACGATGGCCTTGGCGTCGTTGATCTCGCCTATGACGTTGGAACAATGGGGAAAACAGACCAGCGCGACGCTGTCATCCAACAAAGCCTCAAGCGATGCGATGTCAAGGTGCCCGGTCTCTGGATCAATGCGCCACTCGCGCACCTCGATCCCCTCGTCCGCCAGACGCCGCCACGGCCCCGTATTGGCCTCATGGTCCTGATTGGTGACGATGATCGCCGCCCCTTTGGGCAGCATCTGGCGAAACGCCTGCGCCAACACATAGGTGTTTTGTGTGGTCGAGGGGCCAAAGCTAAGCTCGTCCGTCTCGACCCCCAGCATCGCGGCCAGCCGTAAACGCGCCTCATCCATTTCCTCGCCCCCCAGACGACTGGGGTCAAAGGCCCAGTAGGGCTGCACTTTGCGCTCTTGGTAGAACCGTGAGAGGCGATCAATCACCGGCTTGCAGGCAAACGAGCCGCCTGCGCTTTCGAAAAACGACTGATCCTGCATGGCGGGATCGGCGAAAACGGGGAATTGGGCCCGCACGAAATCGAGGTCAAGTTTCATGGTCCCCATGGATAAACGAAAGGCCCCGACGCACAAGCGCCGGGGCCTCAATTTTTTATGTGACGTCCACCGCTGCGCGGAATTATTCCGCAGGTGCCGCCTCTGGTGCGGCGTGTGTCGTTGCCAGCCCGTGCTTTTCACGCAGACCATCGCGCCAGATTGCCTTGATCAGCGAGAGCCCCATCAAAACCATCACCACACTGAACGGCAGCGCCCCGATCACCATCGCGGTCTGGATCGCGCCAAGGCCCCCGGCGATGATCAGACCGCCCACAACAAAGGCAAGCGCCGCGCCCCAGAACAGGATATGCGGGCGCGCCTTGGGCCCTTCGTCGCCTGCGGCGTTGATTGTGTTGATGATCAGCACCGCGCTGTCGGCAGAAGTGACCAGATAGGTCAGCAGCAGGATCACCACGAGGATCGACATCAGCCAGGCCAATGTCGGGCTCAGGATCACCGCCAGCATTGCGAACAACTGGTCCGCCTGCCCCGCACCCGTGATCGCACCACCTGCCTCGCCGGACAGCTCAAGGTCGATTGCGGTGCCACCCACCAGCGCGAACCAGACAAAGCACATGATCGCCGGGACGATCATCGCGCCCAGCACGTATTCGCGGATCGTGCGCCCTTTCGAGATACGCGCAAGTAACACGCCGACAAAGGGCGCAAACGCGATCCACCACGCCCAATAGAAGATGGTCCACCCCCCC
Organism: uncultured Rhodobacter sp.; assembly: GCA_937901435.1. The sequence continues at coordinate 5,837 of CALGTJ010000624.1, forward strand.
TGCCATCCGGCCAGCGCGTCGCCTGTTTCGGTGCCGTCCGTGGACCAGACCGTCAGGATATTGCCAGGGATCGAAATCAGGTAATCCCAGATTCCGACAAACAAGGTGGTGAGGCCAAAGACTGTCGAGCCGAACACCAGAAAGAACGCCAGCACGAAAAAGCTGAGGCCCATGTTGATGTTGGACAGCCACTTGATGCCCTTGCCCACGCCAGAGAGCGCCGACAGGGTCGAGGCCCCCATGATCACGATCAAGGCCACAATGATCGCCATGGTCGACGAGGATTTCGTACCATCCTCTGCCACATTGAACAGCCAGTCGCCTATACCGATACGCGACAGGCCAGAGATGAATTGCTCGACGCCGAAACCCAACGTTTGCGCAACACCCAGAACGGTGGCCACAACCGCGACAACGTCAACCACATGGCCGACCGGACCCGACAGCGACTTGCCAAAAATCGGGGTCAGCGCAGAGCGGATGGTGAGCGGCAGGTTGCGCCGATACGAGAAATAGCCCAGCGCCAGACCAACGATGGCATAAGCGGCCCATGTGGCAAGCCCCCAGTGCGTGAAGGACCAGATATAGGCCTCTCGTACATTTCCGGCGGTGCTGCCCTCTGTCAGCCCCATGATGGTGCTGGGGTTCTTGGCAAAGTGATACATCGGTTCAGCCGTGGCAAAGGTCAGCATCCCGATCCCGATCCCGGCCCCGAACATCATGGAGAACCATGAGAAATTGGAAAACTCCGGCTTATCCTCTGGCATCCCAAGTTTCAGCCGCCCCGCCGCGGGCCAAAGCGCCAGTACAAAGCACAAGGCCACAAAGAAGGCCGTGACATAGACATACCAATAGCCGAAGGCCGCAAGGATAAAGCCGTTCAAAGCGCTCAGCACGCTGGCCGCCTGATCGGGAAAGGCGATGGCCCACAGGATCAGCGCCCCGACAAGAATTTTGGCGGTGATCGTGACGTCTTTTGTGAAGCCTCGGTAAAATCCAGCATCCGACGTGCGGATCGGTAGATCTGTGACTGGTGGTTTTATCGGCATGATACTCCTCCCTGTGCCAATGCCTGTGCATTGACTTCGCGATTTTTGCGCGCTCGTTTCTGTTCATTGCGATGCCGCAGAGGCCGACGGAAAAGCAGCGAGGGTCAAGGAAAAAGGCGACACACCGGCCGCCTTTTTTGGAGTTTACACAAATTTACGCAAAGTTTCAGGCATTTACGTCTACGACGACACGCCCTTTTACCTGTCCTTTCAGGATGTCACGGCCCAATGCGGGCAGATCCGACAGGGTCGCGGGCTGTATCATTGCCTCTAGTTTGTCCATCGGCAGGTCACTGGCGATGCGCTGCCATGCGGCAAGGCGGTTGTCATAGGGCTGCATAACGCTGTCGATGCCAAGCAGATTCACACCACGCAAAAGAAAGGGGATGACGGTCGCAGGCAGACCCGCGCCCCCCGCCAGACCGACGGCGGCCACAGAGGCCCCGTATTTCAACTGGCCCAGCACGCGCGCCAGCATCGCGCCACCCACCGCATCGACGCAACCGGCCCATGTCTCGCCTTCCAGCGGGCGCTTGACCGTTTCGTTGATCTCGTCGCGCGCCACGATCTGTGTCGCGCCAAGGGATTTAAGGTAGTCGGCGGTTTCGGGACGCCCGGTGACGCCCGCGACCTCATAGCCCAGATGCGCAAGAATGGCCGTGGCAACAGAGCCGACGCCCCCCGCAGCGCCCGTCACCAGCACAGGCCCGGTGCCGGGTGTCAGCCCATGATTTTCCAGCGCCATCACAGCCAGCATTGCGGTGAAACCAGCGGTGCCCACGGCCATCGCCGCGCGTGTGTCCAGACCCTCGGGCAGCGGCACAAGCCAGTCGGCCTTGACGCGGGCTTTTTGCGAATAGCCGCCCCAATGGGCCTCGCCCACGCGCCAGCCGGTCAGCACAACCTTGTCGCCCGCCTTGTAGCGCGGATCATCCGACGCCTCGACGGTGCCCGCAAAATCAATGCCGGGGATATGGGGATAGTTACGCACCAGCCCACCGCCGGGACCGACGCACAGCCCGTCCTTGTAGTTCACGGTCGAGTATTCCACCGCGACCGTCACCTCGCCCGCCGGCAGTTGGTCCAGCGACATCTCCTGCACCGACGCGCTGGTCTTGCCCTCTGCGTCTTTCTCTACCACCAAAGCCTTGAACATCGTGTCTCTCCCTTAATTCCAGAATACGCCAAAGACCGTTGCCGCGCGCACTTCTCCTCCGGGCATTACCACATCCACTTCGGTTGTGGGATCCCAATGGGTCATGCGCACCATGCCAATGGCCACATTCGTTTCAAAATCCGGCGACCACGCGGCAGAGGTCACCAGCCCGACCTGCGCTTGCCCGGCCATGATCGGCCATGGGCGGTCGCAGCCCGGCACGCGGTCGCCCTCTATCGCGATGGGGCGAATTTGCTTGACCGGGCCGTCCTTGGCCACCCGCAGCAACGCGTCGCGCCCGATACACCCAATCGCCGTCTGGGTCGAACAAAAGCGCCCCAAACCGGCCTCATGCGGCGTGTTATCGCGGGTCATATCGTTGCCATAGCTTAGCAAGCCGCCCTCGATCCGTTCGATCAGGTTCGGGCATCCCGCCCGCACGTCCAGATCCTTGCCCGCCTCAAACAGGGCATTCCACAGCGGCATGCCGATGTCGCTGCCTTCCACGTAAATCTCGAACCCGCCTTGCTTAGAGTAGCCAGAGCGCGCCACAACCATCGAGCGCCCCTGAAAGTCGAACCAGCCAAAGCGGAAAAAGCGAATGTCGCGCACCGAGTCGCCAAAGACCCGCGCCATAAGCTCTTCCGCCTGCGGGCCTTGCACCGCAAGCGGGGACACGTCAGGTTCGTCGATCAGCACGTCCAGACGATAGCCATGGGCGATGGCCTTGACCCAGAACAACAGGTCGCTGTCGGCAATGGAAATCCAATACCGGTCCTCGGCCAGTTTCACCGCCACCGGATCGTTCAGCATTCCACCCGTTTCATCCACAATCGGCACGTACAGGCACTGCCCCGGCATCATCCCGCGCAGATCGCGCGGCGTCAGCATCTGCATCAGGCGACCTGCTTCTGGGCCGCGCAATTCGATCTGCCGCTCGCAGGACACATCCCAGACCTGCACCGCGCGTTTGAGGTGGTGATAATCGGCCTCGACACTTTCAAAGACCGTGGGCAGCAGCATGTGGTTGTAAACCGTATAGCCCTTGACCCCGGCAGCCTCGACGCCATCGGAAAAGGGGGTGCGACGCAGGCGACGCGATAGGGAAATGAGGGCTGGCATCAGGCAATCTCCGGCGTGATGAATGGGTTGCGCTCACCCCGGCAGACCACGCGCCAAAAAAGAGCGTGATCTGCCGAAGGAATGGTTGAGGGTGTCAGGCCCTGTTCAGACCCCGCCCCGTTTCGTCTGTCTCGTGGCGTCTGTCTCGTGGCGTCTGTCAGGTGTCGTTTTTCAGGTGTCGGGCATCAGGTGCGGCCCGGTCCGGTCCAATGGATCGGGACGATTTCGGCGGATTTGCCCTCAAAATCCCAGACACGGCCATAGTCGCGCACCTTGGAACGCAGACCGATGGCAGGAAACACCACAGGCCCCATCCAATAGGTCGAGTTCTGGATCGACACCGGCGTGTCCTTGTCCTTGCCTTGGATCATCTCGATCTCGCCCTGAATCTTGCGCCCCACAGTGATGCGGCGGCGCTTGCCATCGCGTTCGATCAGGACTTTCTCGCGCTCGGCCCCGATGATTTCGGACACAAGAAAGTGGAACACCCCAGTGTTGCCACCGGCCCCGCCAGACAGGATTTTCAGGATGCCGTTGTAGGCCTTTTGTGACGCCTTTTCATCCACATAGACGGCCACTTTCCAATCGCCCTCGGCCATGCGTCCGGGGA
>CALGTJ010000625.1 GCA_937901435.1 uncultured Rhodobacter sp.
ACTTCATTGTTTGGCGGGCGTGGATCGGTATGGAACGCGATCCTTGGGGCGCTGGTTATCGGTTCGCTTGGTAACGGGCTGGATTTGTCTGGCGCGAGCGCTGCGGACAAGCTGATGTTCTCGGGCGCGATCCTGTTGCTGGCCGTGGCCATTGATGCCGTGTCCCGTTCGGGCACATCGGAAAGGTAGACCGACATGTTGAATGACACCAACAGACCCGTTCTCGATGCCATCCTTGATGAACTGATCCCGCCGAGCGAAGACGGTAAGATCCCCGGAGCAGGCGCATTGGGTGTGGCGGATTTCCTCCCGACCGCCCAAGCCTATGCGCCCGATCCGGCTGGATCAGTACAGACGATCCTGGACGCGGTCTCGGGTGATTTCGTAGCGCTTCCACGGGATGAAAAGGTCGCGGTTTTGAAGCGTGTCGAAGCGGCACACGGTCAAGCCTTTGAGACGCTCGTCCGGCTGACTTACATGGGCTACTACAGTCGCCCTGAAACACGCCCCTATGTTGGCGTAGGAGCGCATCCTATCCACCCACAAGGCTACCCCGTCGATCGCGAAAGTGACGCGATGATGGATGAATTGACTGCACCGGTGCGTGCGCGAGGAAAGGCATATCGCGATGCAAAATGAGCCCGTCGACGTACTGATCATTGGTGCGGGTGCCTCGGGTGCGGCCATCGCATGGTCGTTGCTGGAAACCCGGATGCGGATCCTGTGTCTTGAACAGGGACCAAAGCTGGAAGACAAGGATTTTCCCAGCCGTGATGACGACTATGAACTGGCCCGCTACGGCGAATTTTCATGCGATCCCAATGTGCGGAGATTGAAGCAGGACTACCCGATCAATGCCGAAGACAGCTGCATCACCCCTGTGAACTTCAACGCAGTAGGTGGTTCTACGATCAACTTTTTGGGCCATTGGCCTCGGATGAAGCCCTCAGATTTCCGCACGCGTAGCTTGGATGGTGTGGGTGCGGATTGGCCGGTTGATTATGAGACGCTCGCGCCGTTTTACGACATGAATGACCGCAACACAGGTGTGTCGGGCTTGGGGGGCAACCCCGCCTATCCCAACTACAGTCCTGAATTGCCACCTATCCCGATGGGCAAACTCGGCCAAACGCTCGCCAAAGGGTTCAACAAAAAAGGCTATCACTGGTGGCCGTCGGACGTGTCGATCCTCAGTCAGGATCATGACGGCAGGCAGAAATGCGTTAATGCGGGCACCTGTGATCTGGGCTGTGCCGCGGGGGCCAAGGGCGGCACCAACTTTACCTACTGGCCAATGCTGGAAAATGCTGGTGTTGAACTGCGCGCGGGGTGTCGTGTGCGCGAAATCCATGTGGATGAGAGCACAGGCTTTGCGACCGGTGTGTTGTATCACGGACCAGACGGGCAGGTGCATGAACAACGCGCCGAATTGGTTGTTGTCGCCTGCAACGGTGTCGGCACGCCGCGTTTGTTGCTGAACTCTAAATCCAAAGCCTTCCCTGAAGGGCTGGCCAATCGCAACGGCATGGTCGGCAAGAACCTGATGTTCCATCCTCTAACTGGCGTGGCCGGTATCTTTGATGAACCGATGTTGGGGCACGAGGGTCCTATGGCCTGCTCGATCCTTTCGCAGGAGTTCTATGAAACCGATCCCACCCGTGACTTCGTGCGTGGATACGGGTTGCACTCCGGGCGGTCCACGACGCCAATGACCTATGCTTTGGGTGGGTATGGCATCGACAACCCAATCCCATGGGGTGCCGAACACCGCGAGATTATGGACAACGTCTATCGTTATCTGGCGGGGCTCACGATCGTCAGCGAGGATCTACCCGAGGAACACAACTGCGTCACGCTCGATCCTGACCTGACAGACAGTGACGGCATTCCCGCGCCAAAGATTACCTACCGTCTGGGTGAAAACACCCAAAAGATGCTGCGTCATGGAGAAGAACAGGCAAAGGAAATTCTGCTCGCGGCTGGCGCGAAAAAAGTGCTGTCCAAAAATGACGACAAGGTGTGGTGGCGTGCCGGGTGGCACCAGATGGGTACCTGTCGGATGGGCGATGACCCTGAAACCTCGGTGGTGAATGGCTGGGGTCGCAGTCACGACGTGAAGAACCTATTCATTGTCGATGGCTCCATCTTTCCGACGGCGGGGGCGGTCAACCCGACCTCCACCATTCAGGCGATGGCGCTTTATGTCGGTGACAGGATCAAATCCAATATTGAAACCCTGTTTGACTGAGGCCCACGCGATGAATTTTCCAACTCAAATGTACATCGACGGCACGTTGACAGACGGTTCTGCAACGCGCGAAGTGGCCAATCCTGCGACAGAAACAGCGGTG
>CALGTJ010000626.1 GCA_937901435.1 uncultured Rhodobacter sp.
GTATCGCGCGTGGGTCACCTTGGAAGACACGATGCTCTTCGGTGCGACAGCCCGCACAACATTGCAAACACCGCTTTGGATACCGCAATCCTTCTGGCTTGCCGGCATGGCGTATTTTTTGCTCTGCATTGTGTTTCTTGCGGTTTACGCGGTGCTTTTGATCCTGCGCGGGCGCACGGCTGACGTCGCCAGCATCGCAGGCATTCCGCATGTAACCGCACAGATCGAGAGCGAAGCGCCATGAAATCCGGTGCATTTATCGCCGTCCTTTTCGGGCTGATTGCCCTGTCCCTTCCCGTCGCGGCGATCCTTGGTGATATTGCGATCGTTATGGACTATTTCTGGAATGACGGGCGGTTGCAGCGCACGTTCGGTGGCTTTCTTTGGGAAAAGTCGAACCAGTATCTGTTGCTGTCGATCCCCCTGTTCATCCTGCTGGGAGAAATCAACTTGCGCGCGGGGCTCGCGGGGCAAATGTATTCTGCCGTTGCCAAATGGCTCAGCTGGTTACCGGGCGGCCTGATGCACGCCAATATCGGATCCTCTGCGATCTTTGCTGCGACGTCCGGGTCATCGGTGGCCACGGCGGCCACAATCGGCACGGTCGCCTATCCCGAAATCGAACGTCGCAAATATAATGAACCGTTGTTCTTGGGCTCTGTCGCTGCGGGGGGCACGTTGGGTATTCTGATCCCGCCGTCCGTCACATTGATCGTTTACGGCGTGTTGACCCAGACATCAGTGCCAGAACTGTACCTTGCGGGTGTCTTCCCTGGCCTGATGCTTGCCGCGCTGTTTTCTTTGATGATCCTGTTCATCTGTATCCTGAAACCTGACATGGGTGGCGACCGTATCTCGGCGACATGGCGCGAACGCTTTTTGGCACTGATCGATCTGATCCCCCCTGCCATTCTGTTCCTTGGGGTCATTGGCACCATTTACGCCGGATTTGCCACACCGACCGAGGCCGCATCTATTGGCGTCGTGCTGTCCTTGATCCTCGCGGCGTGGAAACGAAAGCTGACGGCAAATATGCTGCTAGAGGCATTTGAGGGCACTGTGCGCACCACATCCATGATCATGCTGATTATCTTTGCCGCAATGATCCTGAACATTGTTGTGGGCTTTTTCGGGGCGATCCAGATGGCGACGGAATTTATCGGCACACTTGGCCTAACACCGCTGCAATTGATCCTTTGTGTGATCGTGTTCTACCTGATCATCGGCATGTTCATGGAAACTTTTTCGATGATGCTCACCACCATCGGCGTTGTATTCCCGCTGGTCACATCGATGGGGTTTGATCCGGTCTGGTTCGGCATCCTTGTTGTGCTGCTGATGGAAACCGCGCTGATCACACCACCCATCGGCGTCAATTTGTTTGTGGTGCAAGGCATCAGGGCCAAAGGTGCGGCATTTCGCGATGTCTGCGTTGGGGCCGCGCCGTTCGTCGTTGCCATGCTGGTGCTTGTGGGTTTGCTGATCTGGCAACCTGAAATTGCGACATGGCTGCCCAACCAAGTCTACGGGAGATAACATGACCGATCTACATGACCTTGAACGCCGTGTGGCCCAGCTGGAATCCCGCATCCAGATCAATGACCTTGTGACCCGCTATGGTATTGCGTGTGATGAACACGACATTCCTCATCTGGAAATGCTCTTTACCCATGACGCCGAATTTGCCAGCCCGAACGGGTTGATGAAAGCCAAAGGCAGAGACGAGATTATTGCGATGTTCTGTAAGGTTCTGGCCGTGCGCGGGCCGGGGTATCACTGGACCCATGACCACATCATCCGCTTTGATCGCGGTGGCGAGGACAAAGCCTCTGGCCTGCTCCTCAGCCACGCAGAGACGACACCGAACGGCATCCAAAGTCTTGCCGCGATGAAATATGACGATGAATACCGGATTGAGGACGGCACATGGCGGTTCGCCAAACGCACGATCAGTTTTCTGTATTACGTGCCCGCCTCGGAATACGATGACGCGCTAACACAAACCAACCGCGTCGTTGCAGGCGATAAGCGTTTGGCCGCGGACTATCCGGAAAACCTCGCGGCGTGGCAGAACTTTGATGCGAAATACCGGGCTGGCAATTAAGGGAGAGAGTTCATGAGACCGATGGAAGAAACGATGGATCTGGCGCGCCGCGCTGTTGATCACTATCTCAATCGCACCACGGATCAGGCTGCCGACACCTATGCGTTGGACGTGTCCGCCTATACCGACCCTGATCGCTACGCCCATGAGGTCCAGAAGGTGTTCAAGGAAAAACCCCTCGCGCTGGCCCTGTCCATCGAAGTGGCCGAACCCAACAGCTATACCGCCACCGAAGTGTGCGGCACACCTGTGATCGTCACCCGTGACGGCGATGGTCAGGCCCATGCATTCCTGAACGCCTGCCGCCACCGCGGCGCGCCAGTGTGTGCCAACGGGCGCGGCGAACAGCGCCAGTTTTCATGCCCCTACCACGCGTGGGTTTACGACATGAAGGGCAAGTTGATCAGCA
>CALGTJ010000627.1 GCA_937901435.1 uncultured Rhodobacter sp.
CCCTCACAGCGATCCCCTCCGAAAACAAATGTTTACAGACCTACATCGGCATAATGGTGATTATGCCGATGTCGGCATAATCACCAAACCGGGCAGAGACCGAACGCTACCTGTCCAAAGACCGCGCGCCAGAGGAATTTGCGGGGCGTCTGTCCTATTACGGCGATCTTTTGGTGCGCAATCTGCATGGCCATCACGGCTGGGAAGATCGCGCCTTCTTTCCAGAACTGGCTGGGGCGGATCCGCGGTTTCAGCATGGTCTCGACATGTTAGAGGGCGATCACGTGGCGCTTGACGATGTGCTGGACCGCTTTACGCGACAGGCCAACCGGGTGGTGAAACTGATCCATCTGGATGAGGCGCAAGCGCGCGGTGAGGCGGGTGATCTGTTGCCGATTACGTCAGAGATCGAGGGGTTTCTGGCCCGCCATCTGGCGGATGAAGAGGATCTGGTGGTTCCGATCCTGTTGCATCACAAACTGCGCGGATAGGGAAAAACCAAAGGCTCGGCCCGCTGAAACCAAGGGCCGACCTTGCCGCGACGCGCGGTTCCGGGTACCGCAAAAGGCAGGCATTGATCGAAAGGACGCGACGTGAGTGATTTTTCAGGACAAGTGGCGGTGGTCACAGGTGGGGCACAGGGCATAGGCGGTGCGGTGGCGGATCTGCTGGCCGCTGGTGGCGCGCGTCTTGCGCTGTGGGATCTGGATCTGTCGCTGGCGCAGGCAAAGGCGCAGGACTTGGGCGGTGGCGCGATGGCATTTGAGGTCAACGTGGCCGATTTTGCCAGTGTTGCCGCCGCGACAGAGGCGACTCTGGCCGCAATGGGACGCATTGATATCGCCGTGAATTCCGCCGGGATCGCGGGCAGCAACGCATTGGTCGAGGACTACGACGTCGCGGAATTTGCGCAGATCGTCACCATCAACCTGATGGGCACGTTTCATGTCAACAAGGCTGTCGTCCCGGCCATGCGTGCGCAAAACTATGGCCGGATCGTGAATATCGCCTCTGTCGCGGGCAAGGACGGCAACCCGAATGCCTCGGCGTATTCCGCCTCAAAAGCGGGTGTGATCGGCTTTACCAAATCGCTGGGCAAAGAGCTTGCAAGCCTTGATATTGCGGTGAATTGTGTGACGCCTGCAGCGGCGCGCACGCGTATCTTTGATCAGATGAGCCAAGAGCATATCGACTATATGCTGTCCAAAATCCCCCGCGGGCGCTTTCTTGAACTGACAGAGGCGGCGGCGATGATCGTTTGGCTGGCCTCGCGCGAAAACAGTTTTACCACCGGGGGCGTGTTCGACCTGTCCGGTGGGCGCGCAACCTACTAGCCGATGCTGGAAATCCGCGATCTGCAATTCCTGAGCGCGCTTGCCCGGCAAAAACATTTTGCCAAGGCAGCGCAGGAATGTGGCGTCTCTCAGCCTGCGTTTTCCATGCGGATCCGCGCGCTAGAGGAACGGTTGGACACAACGATCGTCAAGCGGGGCAACCGGTTTCAGGGGCTGACGGCAGAGGGCGAGGCGATCTTGCGACATGCGCGGCGTATTCTGGATGACATGCGCTTTCTCGAACAAGAGGTGCTGGCCGCCAAGGGCGAGATTTCCGGCACCCTGGTGATCGGCGTGATCCCAACGGCCTCTGCCTATGCGGCGCGCATGGCGATCCATCTGTACGGGCTTTATCCCAAGATCGTGGCGCGGATCGAAACCGCCTCGTCGCTGGAAATTCAGCAACGTATCGAGGACGGCACGATTGACGCGGGGCTGACCTATGGCGACGATGTGTCGGGGGATATGGTCTCTGTGCGCCCGCTGTATCACGAACGCTACGCCCTGCTTGCGCCAGAAGCGATGGTCGAAAAAGGCAAGACCTCTATCACCTGGGCCGAGGCGGCGGAACTGCCGCTTAGTCTGCTCGAACCCAAGATGCAGAACCGCCGCATTCTGGACCGCATGTTCGAAGAGGTCGGGGCGCGCCCGCGTGTGGTCTCGGAAAGCAACGTTATGATGACCTCAATGATCATGGCGCGCGAAGGACTGGCAGCGGCGGTGGTGCCGGTGGTGGTGCTAGAGGCCATGGGCCCCTTCAGGAATACGGTGACGTTGCCCCTGACAGACCCGGATCTGGGCAAGTCCATCTGTCTCTTGACGGCCGCCCGGATGCCGGGTCTGCCCACGGTCGAGGCGTTGCGGCGGGCATTGGATAGTTTTTCGTCATAAACCTGGCTTATCGCTTGATAAAAAATATGCAATTGACGATATAAGAACCTGATGTGAGGGTGCGCGAAATTCAGGAGGTTTCGCATGGCACCATTAGATGATCGTAAGGGCGTTTGGAAGGAAGGACGCGGCAAAGGCCGCAGGACCACAAAGGGGCGTCAGGTTGATGACGCGGCTTTGGTCGATGTCCGGTCCCTACTTGGGGACCGTCCCCGCCGCCGCGATCTTTTGATTGAGTTTTTGCATCTGATTCAAGACGCTCATGGACATCTGAGTGCCGCCCATCTGGCTGCTTTGGCGGATGAGATGCGGCTGGCGCAGGCTGAGGTCTACGAGGTGGCGACCTTTTATGCACATTTCGATGTGGTGAAAGAGGGCGAGGTGCCGCCGCCGTCGCTGACGATCCGGGTCTGTGATTCGCTGTCCTGTGAAATGGCCGGGGCCGCGCAGTTGCAAAAGGCGTTAGAGGATGGGTTGGACGCCAGTCAGGTGCGGGTTTTGCGCGCGCCCTGCATGGGGCGCTGCGACACAGCACCAGTGCTGGAGATCGGACACAACCACATCGACCACGCCACGCCCGAAAAGGTGCGCGCGGCGATTGCGCAACGTGACACCCACGCGCATGTTCCGGGCTACGAGACCTATGCCGATTACACCGCCAAAGGTGGATACGCGACGCTGAGCGATCTGCGCGCCAACGGCAATTGGGAAGACGTGCAGGACAAAGTTCTGGAAAGTGGCCTGCGCGGTCTTGGTGGTGCTGGTTTTCCATCCGGCAAGAAATGGGGCTTTGTTCGGGGCAACGCAGGGCCGCGCTATCTGGCCGTGAATGGTGACGAGGGCGAACCGGGCACGTTCAAGGACCGTTATTACCTTGAACGC
>CALGTJ010000628.1 GCA_937901435.1 uncultured Rhodobacter sp.
ACTGCCGCCGTCAGCACGCCCCGGCGGCTGAGCGGCAACGCAACAGAGCGGAACGCATCCCAGCGCCCTGCCCCCAACGTGCTGGCGGCCTCCATCATCCCCTTGCCCACCGATTGAAACGCGCCCTGCATGGGCTGCACCGCGAAGGGCAGCGAATAGAACAGCGACGCGATCACCAACCCGGTAAAGCTGAACGTCAGCGCCTCACCGGTCATGCGCACCCAAAACCCGCCAAGCGCGCTGTCCGGGCTCATCAGGATCAGCAGATAGAACCCAAGGACAGTCGGGGGCAGGACCAGCGGCAAAGCGGTCAGCGCCTCGACGGCGGGTTTGATCCTTGCGCGCGTATTGGCCAGCCACCACGCAATCGGCGCGCCAATCAGCAGCAACAGCACGGTGGTGATCCCGGCCAGTTGCAGCGTCAGCCAGATTGGTCCCCAAAGGCTCATTGAGGCACCCCGTACCCGGCGCTCTGCATGATCTGATGCGCAAAATCGCTGTCCAGAAACGCGAAAAACGCCCGCGCGGCGGCTTTTCCCTCGGCGCGCTTCAACAGAACCGCATCCTGACGGATTGGATCATAGAGATCGCCGGGCACCTCAAGCACCCAGATTTCGCCCTGATAGCTGCGCGCCTGACTGAGCGCCACGAACCCGGCGCCCGCATTGCCTGTGGCGACAAAGGCAAAGGCCTGCCCGACACTGTCGCCATAGACCAGATCACGCGCCCAGTCGTCGCCACGAAACAGCTCCAGCACCTGCCGCGCCGCGATTCCGTAGGGGGCGATCTTTGGATCTGCGATGGCAAGCCTCAGGCCCGCGCGCCCCAGCATCCCGCCCAGATCGCCCGGCGGCGTGGATGCGCCATGCACAAAGGCCAGCGTTCCGATGGCATAGGTCTTGCGCCCGCCGGGGGCCGCCTTGCCCGCCGCCTCCAGCAGCGCGGGTCGGGCCTCATCGGCGGATAAAAACACATCGAACGGCGCGCCTGCGTTGATCTGGGCGAAAATCTTGCCGGTCGAGCCATGGGCAAGCGCTACCTCATGCCCGGTCTGCGCACTAAAGGCCGCCGCAATATCCTGCGCTGTGGTCAGGAAATTCGCCGCCACCGCCACAGTGATGCGATCCGCCAAAGCAGGCCCGCCCCCCAGGGACAGCGTCAGAAGCATCACAAAGAGGGACTGGCGTATCATCGTGTCAGACTAATCCGCCCCTGTCAGGGATTCGCAAGAGGACAAAAGGAAGCCCGCAAATTTCGGCAGATCCCCGGCAAGGCGTCGGCGGGCGGGGTCTGGTCTCAAATCACGTGGTCTGGCCGTCCATTTGGCGCAACAGCTGGCCAGCCATAGGGCCATAGGGTGAGGCTGGACGACACAGAGGTCTTCGACGCAAATTCGGTGTTGCCGTCAGCGCCCTTTCCACACTGGATCGCGCCCCTCGCTAAAGGCAACCGCGCCCTCGACCTGATCCTGCGACGCATAAAGCCGGTCCACGGTCTCGAACTGGCGCTTGGTGATCCGGTTCAGCGCGTCCTGAAACCCCATATCCTCGGCCTCGCGCACGATTTCCTTGATCGCCGCATAGACCAGCGGCGGCCCAGAGGCCAGCACTGCCGCCATCTTGCGCGCCTGCCCCATCAGATCGCCCGCCGGATGGATCTGGTTGACCATGCCCCAGCGCGCGGCCTCTTGCGCATCGATCCAGCGCCCGGTGAACAGCATTTCC
>CALGTJ010000629.1 GCA_937901435.1 uncultured Rhodobacter sp.
ATGCCGATGGGTTTTGCGCAGGCCTTCAGGCAGGTAAAGCCGGTGTTCATATCCAGTAAAAACGGCGCGTCCATATCGCGCGCGATCACCGGGCGCAGGCCGTAGTGGATGTTTGGCAAGGTTCCAACCAATCGCATCAGATCGTATAGGTCGTTTAGTTGTGCGCCGCGAAAAGCACCTGTTGCGCTGTCCAATACTTCAGTAGCGGCGCCGCCGGTGCCTATATGTACTTGTCCACCACCAATGGTCAGGCCCTTGTCTTCGATGAAACCGGGCAAGGAAATCCTTGTCGCGGCGCGCGCAATCGCTGTTTCAACCATGGATTGCGGAAAGCAAACGCGCCCATCATCACGCAGGTTTGCACCCGCCTCAACCATCTGTACGGCCAGCGGCGCGGGGCATGCCGCAATCCCGGTTCGCGCCAGAATATCCAGCGCGGCCAGCACGATCCGGGTCACGCTCGCCTCGTTCAACGGTGCAAAGCGCCCGCCCATCGGTGCCGGTGTGACCAACTGTGTGTGACCGCTCGGTTTTGCTCTGGATCGCCTCACCATCTGGACTGGTCCCTTTCCACATCGGATCAAGGATCACCGATGGGCCAAAAAACACAATTCGAAAATTCGCGGCAAGAAATGAGAATTTTTCACTCAAACACTCCATTTTCGGTAGATGTGTTTACGTCTAAGCGTGCAAAGATCGCCCGCAGGGAGGTCGCCAATGACGAAAGTTGGGTTCATAGGCTTGGGTACAATGGGTGCTCCAATGGCGCATGTGCTGCGCGGCGCTGGCTTTGACGTGACTGGCATGGACGTCAGCGCTGAAATGCGAGCGAGCTTTGATGGTGCGGTTGAGCCTTCTGAGCAGGCGGTGGCGCAAGCTGCCGTCATCGTAACCATGCTGCCCGAAGGCAAACATGTGGCCCAAGTGCATGACACGCTGGTACGCAGGGCGGCCAAACCCGGAACATTGCTGATCGATTGCTCGACGATTGACGTGGACACAGCGCGCGATCTCGCGACCAAGGCCGAAGCTCAGGGTTTGGCGATGATAGATGCGCCGGTTTCCGGCGGGCCTGCAGGTGCGGCAGAAGGAACACTTAGCTTTATGGTAGGCGGTTCTGACGAGGCCCTTGCCCGGGCGCAACCTGTGCTTTCAACAATGGGCAGCAAGATCACGCACTTTGGCGATCCCGGCACTGGGCAGGCTGCAAAGGCCAGTCACAATATGATCTGCGGCATCACGGCAATGGCGGTGATCGAGGGCTTCGCCCTTGCCGACGCTATGGGGCTGGATCTGGATAAGTTTTATGCGCTGTGCGCCGGTGCCGCTGCACAAAGCTGGACCCTTGAAAATCGCTGCCCGATACCGGGCGTGGTGCCAGAGGCCCCCGCCTCGAATGATTTCGACCCGGGCTTTGCCGTGCGACTGATGGCCAAGGATTTGTGTTTGGCCCAAGCTGCCGCTGCATCTAGCGGACAACGCACGCCCTTTGGGGCCGAAGCGGCCAAAGCCTTTACCGCGTTCGCGGAAATCAGCGGCGACCGCGATTTCTCGGCCATTTACACCACACTTCGGGCTCTGCCCGGCCAGATAAAGGACTAAGCCATGGCTCTATTGGACTACACCCTTCCCAAGGATGGTCTTGCAGGATGTTTCATCGATGGCGCATGGCATTGGCCTGCCAGTGGCGAAAAACTACCCGTCGAAAACCCATCTCGCCGCGACACGATCTGCGAGATCGGGCGCGGCACCGCGACCGAAATTGATCTAGCAGTGTCCGCCGCGCATCGGGCGCGACGCGCTTGGGCTGCACGTCCAGCGGCAGAGCGCGGCGCGATGTTAACCGAGCTGGGCAATCGGTTGGCAGCAAATGCCGAGGACGTCGCGCGCATTCTCGCGGCAGAAAGCGGCAACGCCATTCGAACCCAGTCACGCGGCGAGGCCATGGGGGCTGCGGGCGTTCTGAAATACTACGGCGGTGTCGCAGGCGAGCAAAAGGGCGAGACCTTGCCCTTTGGCCCCGGCTTGATGTCCTATTCTACGCGCGAACCTTTGGGTGTGGTCGGATCGATCATCCCGTGGAATTCACCGTTGCAATTGGGCGCGGTCAAAATTTCCATGGCGCTGGCGACAGGCAACTGCCTTGTGCTGAAACCCGCCGAAGATGCACCCCTTGCGGTGTTGAAATTGATGGAACTGGCAGCAGATATTTTCCCACCTGGCGTCTTCAACGTCGTCACCGGTTTGGGCGAAGAGGCAGGTGCTGCACTGGCCGCACATCCCGGAATCTCAAAAATCTCATTCACCGGCTCGTCCGAGGTTGGCAAACTGGTCGCGCATTCTGCCGCAGACCGGATCGCCAACGTTACGTTGGAGCTTGGTGGCAAGAGCCCCTGTGTGATCTTCCCGGACGCCTGCACACCAGAGCGTCTGGACGCAACAGCCCAAGGTGTCGTCAACGCCATGCGGTTCGCGCGTCAGGGGCAAAGCTGCACCGCCGGGTCGCGTTTGTTTGTGCATAAATCCGTCTGGGATGATCTGATGCCACGGGTCGCTGAAAAAGCCGCCGCGATGACCGTGGGCGATGCGCTGGATGAAGACAGCGATATTGGCGCTGTGGTCAACGCAGAACGCTATGGCGAAATCTGCGCCTATGTGGCCGAGGCCGAGGCGCAGGGCGCCACGTTCCTGACGGGCGAAACCCCAAAAGCCACGGATAAGGGCTTCCACCCGATCCCCACCATCCTCACGGGGCTCGACAATTCATGGCGCATCGCGCGCGAAGAGGTGTTTGGCCCCGTGCTGGTCGCGATCCCGTGGGAGGACGAGGCCGATATGATCGAACAAGCCAACGACACCCACTACGGGCTGGCCGCGTTCATCTTTAGCCATGATCTGAGCACGGTGGTACGCATGACCCGCGCGCTTGATGCAGGCTGGGTGCAGGTCAATCAGGGCGGCGGGCAAATTCCGGGCATGTCATACGGTGGGATCAAGCAATCCGGCATGGGCAGCGAATACTCGATCGAAGGTGCGCTTGAGGCTTATACCTTTCGCAAATGTGTGACGGTGGCGCTATAAACCATGGCGCAGGACCGGTTCGGCAATCCAATTGACCCCTCAGTCGGCTA
>CALGTJ010000630.1 GCA_937901435.1 uncultured Rhodobacter sp.
CCTGCAGCCGTGGTGGCTTGGGCGGAAACCGGACTTTCTCCGCAAGTGCGAGATCTCACGGTCCAATCAGTAGAAGCTGACATTCACGCGACCATTAAAGCTCGCTTTTCTCTGCAGTGCCGCAAGGCGGCTTGGAACCCACTTTGCCGAATGCTGCGCATTGATCGAATGGCCGTTGTTCCTTTGACAGCAGATAGCGAGAGGCGGCGCCTAAGTTGACCGATGGTAGGTCTTGGCAGAACCTGGCTGATGCCCGTAAACAAAGCGGGACGAAAGGACCAAAGGCCGTCCTATGAATCTTCCGTAAACGCCGCCTCTAGCCAAGCCTCGAACAGGTGTTTAGCAGGATCATTTGGCCCAGACGTAGAGGTGGTCAGTAGGTAGTGCGCCAGGCCTACTTTCACAGGAGCCCCAATGATCGCAATTGGCTTGCCTGTTTTGATGGCGCCGCGAGCAAAACGTTCCAGCACCACGGCTGAGCCTCCCCCTGCCGCGACAACATCAATGGCGGCCACTGTGGTATCGACAGCATAGCCCGTCACACCCTCTGCCGGTGTCAGGCCGTGGGCGTTTTGATAACGCAGCAGCATATCCTCAAAGCCCAGGATCTGGACCAGTGGCCCGTTTTGTATCGCCGCCAGATCATGCCTGTCGCGTTTATCACCCGCCGCGCTGATCGGAACGATCCGTTCGTCAGAAATCTTTCGTGCATGAACCCCCGCCCAGTTTCCGCCGCCAAAACGTAGTTCAACATCAGCAGGTTCTGCGGTTGGGGTTCCACCGCCCCAGACCTGCGAAACCAGCCGCACTGGAATGCCAGGATGTGCCGCCGAAAAATCAGGCAATCGGTGCGCCAACCACAATCCGGCGGACGAGATCGGGACGCGCACCGTCAGCATCTGTTCTGCCCCCGCACCAAACAGGCTGGCAGTCGAAAACGCCATATCGCCTAAGGCCTGCCGCAACGAATAGGCATAGGCCTGACCCGTCTGCGTCAACGTCAATCGCCGTGCCGCGCGAGTAAAAAGCGCGCAGCCAAGCTCAGCCTCTAGCGAGCGCACATGCAGGCTGACCGCAGTCTGGGTCAGCCCCAGCTCTGCCGCGGCCTCGGTAAAGCTGAGATGTTGGGCCGCTGCCGCGAAGGAGCGCAGCCATATGAGGTTTGGTAGTCTTTGCATTTTCACCAAAATATTTTTGTGATATGGAGCGAAATTACTCGTTTTGATTTGCAGATACTATGCCTTACTTCTGGCAGTGACTGGATAGGGCGAGGAACGGAATGAAGCGCATTTACACGTTCGGGGGGATTCCGGCGACACGAAACCTAACCGTGGCGGATATCAAAGCGGCCAAAGGGCAACGCAAGTTCATCCAGACAACTGCTATTAACCGCATCGAAGCAGCCGCCGCCGAAGCCGCAGGGATTGACCACCTATCGATCGTTGACCACGATCTGCATGACGTCCGCGCGGGGGCGCCCAATACATTTACCACGGCCGCCCTGATGGCCAGCGACTATGAAACGCACGAGGATATCCTACGTGCAGGTATTCGCGCCGCAGCGGCAGGTGCCGATGCGGTCTATACTCTTCGCAGCTTCAAGGCGGTCGAGATGTTGGCCGATGAAGGCTTGGCCGTGCAGGGACATCTGGGCCTTGTGCCGCGTCTGTCGACGCAGATTGGCGGCCTGCGCGCCTATGGGAGAACGGCGGATGAGGCCATGAAGCTGGCAGAGGATCTGCGCCGTCTGGAAGATGCCGGGGCCTATGCGGTGGAGCTGGAATGCGTGGCGGACGAGGCCATCGCCGAAATCAGCCCGCAGACGGGCCTGATCACCCATTCAATCGGGTCGGGCGGGTCTGCAGATGTGATTTTCCTATTTCAGGAGGATGCCTGCGGCGACACGATTGATCCGCCGCGCCATGCCAAGGCTTTTGCCGATATGGCCGGGGCGCGCACCAAGTTGGAGGCCGAGCGGATAAAGGGGCTCAAGGCCTTTCGCGCGGCGGTTCTTCATGGCAGCTATCCCAATCCCAGTACCAGCATCACCATGAAAGCCGGTGAGCACGAAAAGCTTTGCGAAGCGCTGGACAAGCGCCGCCCGTTCCACCGCTGACCACATCAAAGGCCCAGATATGACACCCGCAGAAACGAGCCGCAAAGACAAAGCCGCTGCCAACGAAGAGCCCGCCCCGATGAGTCGTGAATGGCATTGGCACCCCGATCTGCCTGTCAAATACGCACCCTATTGGCTGTGGCCTGCCAAACCCGGCGTCGTCGCGATATGGTTTTGGCAGAACTGGCTGCAATTCTCGGATCGCTCGATCTTTCTGGCACTTGCCTTTCTGGTGGCGTTTTGGATGCAACCCGTGGGGCCATCGCAGGCCGGGTTTGCCTTCGGATGGATGGCATGGGTATTTGCCCGAAACTGGTTGCTGCTGTTGATGGTCGCAGGCGGGCTGCACCATTGGTTTTACGGGATCGATGGCCAAGGAAAACTATTGAAATATGATCCGCGCCCCTATTTCAAACGCAAGAACGCACTGTTCAAATTCGGCTACCAGACATGGGATAACGTCTATTATTCGATGATATTCGGCGCGACGTTCTTGTCAGTGCTAGAATGTTTCCTGCGCTGGTCTTACGCCAGCGGATTGATCGGCACCTTGTCGTTCAGCGCGCATCCCGTCTGGTTCATCCTACTGTTTCCGGTTTTGGCGCTGTGGCAGAGCTTTCACTTTTACGTCGTGCACCTAATCCTGCACCAGCCGAGCATCTACAAACATGTGCACGCAGTTCACCACCGTAACGTCAATACCGGCCCGTGGTCTGGTATGTCGATGCACCCGATCGAGGCCTTCGGCTATCTCAGTGCCATCCTGATCGTGCTGCTATTGCCGAGCCATCCAGTGCATATGTTGTTTCTGGGTTACTGGTTGATGCTGGGTGCTGCGTCATCGCATTCGGGGTATGAAGCGATCTGGGCACGGGATCGTCAGGCACTTTTGCTTGGCGCGTTCTTCCACCAGCTGCATCACCGGTATTATGAATGTAACTATGGCAACGCCGAAATGCCTTGGGACAAGTGGTTCGGAACCTACCACGACGGATCAGAGGACGCGACCCGCCGCACCCGCGACCGCAAACGGGAAATGCATAATTAGGGCTCTGGGCTGCTTGGCTTCGCATCGGCCTTAAACGGACCGAAATAAAGGTGGGAACGTCAGCAAAATATACGCTTCAGCGGACCTTGGATTCAAGTACTTGAATGGGTGCTGTGTCCCGCAATGTGTGAATTAAGCCCTCGCAGATTTTGCAGCTGTAACGAATGGCCGCTCTGACGGGCCGCACCGCAGCATGACCGGGGATGGCTGAACGGCAGGTCAGGGCCGGAAGCGACGAAGGCCTGTGCAGGGCCAGTGTGAGCGATGCCGCAACGCCGCAAGTCCGCTTGGAGCCCAACTTGACCGATGCTGCAGCCGGCATGAATGACAGCTCTCGTGCAAGTGATCTTCTACCGTGTTGGTACAGTGTCACAAAATGTCGACCGAAGGCGTCTAGAAAAGCGATGACCGCTTATTGAGAAACGGCGAGATCGTAGGACGCAACGATGTCATTCGCACGGCTCGCAACATCTGAGGGGCTGAAACCCGCCCGATATAGAGCGGAGCCAATGCCGAATCCGGTGATCCCTGCTGAAAACCAATCTCTGAAGTTTTCTGGTCCTGCGCCGCCGACCGCATAGGTTCGAACGTTGGCGGGCA
>CALGTJ010000631.1 GCA_937901435.1 uncultured Rhodobacter sp.
ACCGGGGCCGCCTATATCTTTATCGAAGAGGCAACCGGCAATAACGCAATCATCATCTGCCCCGGCGTTGCGGGCACCATCGACACTGCCTTTATTGAGGACCACACAGACCTGATCGCAGGCGCGTCAATCTTTATGACGCAACTCGAACAACCCATGCCCGCCGCCCTGCGCGCATTGCAGATCGCAAGGTCGGGCGGCGCGACAACGATCCTTAACCCTGCCCCTGCGGCGGATCTGCCCGAGGGTATGCTGGCGCTTTGCGATTACGTCACGCCCAACGAAAGCGAGGCAGAGGCGCTGACCGGCCTGCCCGTCACCTCTGTGGACGAGGCGAAACGTGCAGCGCAGGCCCTGCTCGATCAAGGTGTAGGTGCGGCGATCATCACTTTGGGTGAAAACGGCGCGCTGTATCATGACGGCACAGACACCATCCATGTCCCCGTCTTCACCGCAGGCCCCGTGGTCGAAACCACCGGCGCGGGCGATGCCTTCAACGGCGGCTTTGCCACAGCCCTCTCCGAAGGCATGATGCCCGTCGACGCCGTGCGCTTTGGCTGTGCCACGGCCAGCATCTCTGTAACACGCCCCGGCACGGCCCCATCCATGCCGTCGCGCGCCGAAATCAACGCTCTCTTGGCGCGGTAATCCGACACCAGCTTTTGCCATTCATCTTGGCAAAAATACTCTGGGGGTCCGGGGGCTAGCCCCCGGCTTTATTCCGCCTAGGCGCTCACCACCTCGATCCGGGGGCGGTGCCCGCCAAGGTCGTCAAAAGCACGGGTGCGACAGCTAAAGACGATAATCTGCTGGTCTTTCGAAATTTTGGTCAGCGCCGTGAACATCTGCACAATGCGGTCGTCGTCCGAAAACACCAGCGCGTCGTCAAGGATCACAGGAACCTGCCGCCCCTGCTTGGCATAAAGGCGTGCAAAGGCAAGCCGTGTCAGAATGGCGATCTGCTCTGCCGCGCCGCCGCTGAGCATGTCAAACGAGTCCTCAATCCCATTGCGGCGGATCTTGTCCGGCAGCATCGTGTCGGGATCCATGTCCAGCTCTGCCCCCTGATGCAACATCGCAATAAGCGGGCTAAGCTCTTGAACAACGGGGCCGAAATAAGCATCCCGCGCCGCACTTCGCGCCTGCTCCAACTGGTGGCGCAACTCTGCCAGCGCCTTCACGTCGAACGCATACCGATCCGCGCGGGCCTGCGCCTTTTCCAGCGCGCCCCGGACCTCTTCCAAATGACTTTCTACACCATCCTCGGCGCGTTCATTGATCCGCCCGTTCAACTCGTTCAACCGATCCCGCTGCCGATCCCGCTCGGCCTTGGCATTGTCGCGTGCGGACGTCAGCCGTTGTTGCACTGCCTCCAGCGTGTCGATATCGATAGATGCCGCGCGCAGGGCCTCGTACCCGGCGCGGGCCGCCTCGACCTGCGCAGCAGCTTCGGCCCGCGAAGCCCCCATATCCTCGGTATCAACGGTTTCGCGGTCCAATGCGGCAAGCGCGTCTTGCGTCAAACGCAGTGTTGTCTTCGCCTCTAAATGCTTGTCATTCGCGCGGATTTGCGCCTGACGCGCCCCGTCAAGGATGTCGCGGGCTTTGGCTTCTACGGTTTCTGCCTCGGCAACCGTGATGGCGTCTTGCGCGATGGCCTGCGGTGCCTCCTCGGATGCAACACCCAACGCCGCAAGATCTCGACGCAAGTCATCGGTTCCATCGGGGACCAAAGCCTCGAGCGCACCACGCGCCGCTTCTTCGTCGCGCATCCCGGCGTCTCGAGCGGCAAGCGCCTTGCGCGCAGCGGCGAGAGACCCCACACCCAACTCATCAAGACCTTGGCGTAACTGCTGTTCCAAATGCTCTGGCGTGTCTTCCGCCTCGCTTGTGGATCGTGGCGGGGTGATCTGCATTCGTCCGATTCCCGGCAAGATAAACTCTGTCAGCGCATGGATCGCCATAGCCTCATCACCCGGCAAAGCGCCGTCAGGGCCGGACACCCGCGTGTCCCCCTCATAGATCACGCAAAGGCTGGTCGCGCCCGCGTTTCGCCGCTCGATTGCAGCCGATCTGCGCCGATCCAGAGCCTCAAGCGCGTCCAGTTCCGTTCGCGTCACCGTCAAACCGCGCAAAGCCTCTCGTGCTTGCCTCAGCTTCGCCTCAAACCCGGCCACCCGCTCAAGCAGGTCTGTTATGTCCTTGGCCCGCTTGACCGCCACCGCGCGATCCTTGCGCTTTTGCAGGATCTGTTCGGCCTTCCTTGCACCTGCCAAAGACGCCAATGCATCTTGATGCGCGCGCTGCGCGCTGGCAAAGGATGTCTCAGCCTCAACCGCGACGGCACCTGCACGTTCCAGCGTCTTTCCGGCCCCCTCGATATCCCCGCGCAATTTCTCTTGCCGCAAGATCTGGGCCGCCTGAGCCGCAATCCGGGTCTCTATCGACTTCAGCGTCAGGTCCGCCAGTCTCAGGCTGCGCCCCGCATCCTCGACACGGGCCGCGTGCTGGCGTGCGGCCCCCAGATCGGCGATCACTTTTTCCAAGGCGCTCGCCCGGTTTTCATCAACCTCCTGCGCTCTTGGGTCCTCCAGTCGTGCGCGGATCGTACTGCGTTCACGCAGCGCGTGTTCCAGCGACGTCACCTGTTCCTGCAAGCCGTCATGGATCTCACTCAACTCCTGCACCCGTTTGACGGCCTTGCCCCATTCGCCGCTGGTCTTGGGGCCAAGCGCCTTGGTCGCAAGCGCGTCCAGATCATCCTCGACCGCACGCATGATCGCATCCATACGCCGCCCGCCGGTGACACTGTCGATCTGCCCTGCCACCGACGACATCAGGCTTTGACGTTCTTCCCGCAACCTCTCGCGCTCTCGCTTTTCAGAAGGACCAGAGCCATCCGGACCAAAACCATTCACCCCTTGCCGCACCCACAAAAGACCTGCAGGCCCCGCCATATCTGTGCCAATCGTCCGCGCGATCCATGCCTCGGCCTCGCCCGCCTGAGCGATGATCTGGCCGTTCGCAAGATTGGTCACCACAGCGGATTTCGACGCCAGAAAGGACTTGGCGATCTTGAACAGGCCCTGATCCGTTTCGATCTCGGCGGTGATTTCCACAGCGCCCTTGGAATAGGGCTGCAAGCTACGCACTTCGGCAGTGGACGAGGTATGAGACAAGAAAAAGAGCGCATGAAGAGCGTCGAAAAAGGTGGATTTCCCGCTTTCATTGGGTTCCGTGATCGTTGTGATCCCATCCGCGATTCCGCTGAGCCGCGCCGTCTGGCCCGCAAAGCGGCGTACATTGCGCAGGGTGATCGCGCGGATCTTCATTCCTGCACCCGCAGCGCATAGCCATAAAGCCGCCCCAGCGCCGCGCGCGACACACCGCGCGCCTCCAGGTCCAGATCGGGGTTTTCTGCGCCCTCCAACAACCGTTCTGCTGCCGCGCGCAACGCTCCGGCGGTGGGTTCGATGTCGTCCAGATCGGCGCTCTCATGTTCCAGATCCAGCCGTTGCAAGTTGAATTCGAAGGTCGCAAAATCCTCGTCCGTATCGGAAATCGCCTGCTCCAGACGCGCGCGTTCTGACAGGCTAAGCCGCCCCGACGCCGTCAGTCGCACCAAGGTGTCGCGCCGTTTCGCAGGCTCTGGCAAGGCCGCGTTCAGGCGCTCTGCCGGATCATCACCGGGCTGCAAGTCTAGATTTATTGCCTGCCAGCGCATGTGCCCGGTTTCAACCCTGCGCACCCGCGGCGCGGCGCCGGGCGCGTCGATCTCGACCAGCAGCGCACTGGCCACCGCGTTATGTTTGAAACTGTCGCTTTCGGGTGTGCCGGAATAGTGACAATTGCCCACCACTTCGATCGGCCCGTGCCAATCCCCCAGCGCAAGATAATCCAATCCTGCCAGCCGCGCGCGATCCGGCGCGATCAGATCCAGCGGCGTATCCTCTTCGCTAAAGCCCTGAATGGCACCATGGGCCAGCCCCAACCGCACCCGTGCCGGATCGGTTTGGGCGGTATCCATCCACGTGGTCAGATCCCGTCCCGCATGACGCACCGGACAGGGCGCGGGCAGGATCGCAAGGTCGTCGCCGATCTCGATCACTGTCTCTTGCAGCGCAAGGATCACATTGCCCGGGCATTCCCGCACAAACCGCGCCCAAAGCTCTGTTGCCGCAAGGCTGTCATGGTTACCCGGCAGGATCACCCAGGTGATGTCACTTTCCTGGGCAAAGGCGCGAATCGTCTGGCGCATCAATTGCGGTGGCGGGGTTTCGGCATCGAACGTGTCCCCTGCCAGGACCACCAAACAGGTCCCGGCATCACGCGCGATGGTGGCCAATCGCGCAATCTGTTGAAACCGCGCCTCGCGCAGACGCGCGCGCAGATCGTCGTCAAACCGTCCAAACGGCTTGCCAATATGCAGATCAGAGGAATGCAGAAAGCGGATCAACAGCGCACCCCAGCCACAAGAGAACGAACAGGGTACAATAGACCTGCTTCGCCCCACAAACGCAAGAGCGGATCATCGGCGCAGGTTTCGCCGAGGGCATAGGTATGCCACGCCGATTTGCACACTAAAAAAATATATTTAAAATCTATATCTTGAACGAGCCTAAAAATGACAATGTGTCAAATGCCGGTAGTGTCTCAGTTTGAAATTGATTTCTTTTTGTGGGGGCCGCGTTTCTTGGGCGCTGATGCGCGGGCGTCGATCAATCCGACAATTCATGCTGTATCGTGCAACGTATCAGAAACGCCAACAGCCATCGCAGGTGTCATTTTCGTAATTACTCACCCCCTCTTGCGCGGTTTGTTGATCTCTGAATCAATGAGGG
>CALGTJ010000632.1 GCA_937901435.1 uncultured Rhodobacter sp.
ACGGGTCAAGACCCGCACCAATTCGGGGCGTTTCATGGCCATCGTGCAGGAACTTGCGCAGTTTCGCGAATCCTATGCGCAGAGCCGAAACATCCCCCGCAGCCGGGTCTACAAGGACGACGCGTTGCTGGAACTGGCCTCGACCAAACCGCGCAACCATCAGGATCTGGGACGCTCTCGCCTGCTGCTGCGCGAGGCGCGCAAGGGCGACATTGCCGATGGTATCCTTGCTTCGGTCGAGGCGGGCCTGACCTCTGACCCCGCAACCCATCCAAAGGTGGATACGCACCGTGAACAGCTGCAGGTCAATCCGGCTCTGGCGGATTTGCTGCGAGTCCTGCTAAAGGCTAAGGCCGAAAACGCGGGCGTGGCGCAAAAGCTAATTGCCACCGCTGCCGATCTGGATGCCATCGCCGGGGGTGAGCGCGATTGTCTGGCGCTCAAGGGCTGGCGTCGTGATGTCTTTGGCGATGACGCGCTGCGTTTGTGCAAGGGAGAAGTCGGCCTGGCCGTACGCGGCGAAAAGGTAGATGTAATAGAGCTTTAGCGCGCACACTTCATGTGATCAGCGACGCACCACAAGAGCGTTGCCTGCCCCGCTGACCCGGATCTGACTGACGCCGTCGAGGCTTTGATCGGACACGAACACACCAACAATCACCTCGCGCGACCGCTCTGGTCCGGACCGGGTTTGCACGTCTGGGGAACTGGCGCGGAATTCGTATGTCAACACGCCATTGACGGGCGCGCCGCCATTTACCGGCACAAGTGCGCCGTCGTAATAGCCTTGAATCTGGGGCAGCCCAGTCGCCCGGATGATCGCACCACCGGGCACAGGTTCGGCCCGCAAGGTCACCACCTGCGCCACCAGTCTGCGCGGATCTGTGTCCGTCTGCGTTGCCGACACCACCTCGGCGCTTTCGCTCTGGCCAAACCAGTTCAGCGGGTTCAAACGCGACTCTGAAACCCTTGCGCATCCGGCAAGTGTTGCGACCCCGGCCAACGCCAAGATGATCCTACGTGTCATACTCGATCCCCTGTTTCCTGAAATTGAGTAGCCCAAGTTCAGCGATTTGAAAAGCCATTGCAGCTATGGACCTTCGCCCATCGGCGGCCTAGGTCAGGCAGAGACCTGAAGGAGACCGATATGGCCAGCGCCGCTTTCGAGGATATTGCCGACACTTTCGAATTTCTTGACGATTGGGAGGATCGCTATCGCCATGTGATCGAGCTTGGCAAGGCCATGCCCCCATTGGAAGAGGCGTTTCGTGTGCCCGCCACCAAGGTCGATGGCTGTGCCAGTCAGGTCTGGCTGGTGCCAGAGATCAAAGGGCAGGGGCCAGAGGCTGTGTTTGAGTTTCGCGGCGAAAGTGACGCGATGATCGTGCGCGGCCTGATTGCCATCCTGCATGCGCTCTATAGCGGCCTGACCACCGCCGAAGTCCTCAAGGTCGATGCAGGCGGAGAACTGGCCCGGCTTGGCCTGAACGATCACCTCTCCGCACAACGCTCCAACGGCTTGCGCGCCATGATCGAGCGCATTCGCCTCGTCGCCGTAAATGCAGCGACTTAACAGGGCACTTGTTTCTTCATCTGGCCAAAAATACCTCGGGGGTGTGGGGGCTGGCCCCCACGGATCGCATTGCTCAGGCAATGCGAAACTGACCTAATCCTTCGCCCAGCTTTCCAGCGTGGTTTCCAGATCTCCGTACCCCGTAAAGCGCCGTTCATAGGCCAGCCCCAACCGTGCGGCGCAGGCCTCTGCCTTGGCATCCAGCGCGGGGTCATTGGTCTGCGCCTGATAGACCAGCTTTTCATAATTCCCAAAATACATATCGCGCAACTGCGGATGACGATCTAGGCCGAGCATGTTCCACACAAAGGCGTCGAACTGGCGCACTAGAAAATCGGTCAGGTAAAAGGCGGTAAATTCATCCGCAGCCTGTTCTGTGAATAACTCATTACCTTCAAAAAACGAATAGCAATGGGGGCCTTCAACCATCTTTACGCCCAATTTATTGCACATATCGAACAATTTGCCACCCGTGCCGCAATCCGCATAGACCACAAAAATCTCGCTGTAGCGGTCCTCATGCTTCTCAACACAGACGCGAACCGCTTCTGGGATGCGGTCGGGATGGCTGTGCAGATTCGCGGGCAGGCAAATCAGATCCATATGGTCCCAGCCGCGGGTCTTGGTCACGGCAAGGATCTCTCGCGCCAGCGCGCCGCAGGCGATCATCAGACCGCGCGGGCGCTCCACATGGAACGCAGCGCCCTCATCGCGCAGCGTGGCGTCGTCCGGGATCATCGCAGACGCACAGCCGTGCCATAGGCCAGCACTTCGCTCGCACCCTGCTGGATGGTCGAGGTCTGGATCCGCATTGCGACCACCGCATCTGCCCCCAACATAAAGGCCTCGTCGATCATGCGGTCAATTGCCTGTTCGCGCGCAGCGGCCAGCAGTTGCGCATATTCGCGCACCTCGCCGCCGACGATGCTGCGCAGGCTGGCCACGATGTCGGACCCCACGTGTTTAGAGCGCACCGTCGAGCCGCGCACCAGTCCAAGCGCCTGAACGATCTCGCGACTGGGCACCGCTTCGGTGGTCAGCACCAGCATTTCACTTTTCGATTTGATCATAGTGGTCATCCTCTGAATTGGACAAACGCTCTGCGATCACGCGCCAGACCACATAGGCCACCAAAGCTGCGGGAATCACGACGGCCCAGGCAAAGCCGCCCAGTTGCAGCGCCGAGACTGCAACGGCCCCGACCCAGACGGTCACGCCTGCGGCAACCATCACGATCACAAGTATCAGAACAAGTCTATCAAGTGGCATATCAGCACCTCCACCTTTGATATGGGAAGGCGGCGCGCAAAAGTGTAGGGCCAAAAGCGGCCCCACACAGGGAGCTCCTCAGGAAGACGCGCTTAACTGGTTGTGCTTGCGCGCCATCCATTCTTTCGCCGTCTCGACCGCCACGGCCGCATCGCGGCAATAGGCGTCTGCGCCAATGGCCCGGCCGAACTCTTCGTTCAACGGCGCGCCGCCCACGAGAACCGTGTATTTGTCGCGGATGCCTTTTTCGACCATCGCGTCGATCACGACCTTCATGTAGGGCATCGTGGTGGTCAGCAGGGCCGACATGCCAAGAATATCGGCGTCGAATTCTTCGAGGGCGTCGACATAGGCGTCCACGGCGTTGTTGATGCCAATGTTCATCACCTCGAACCCCGCGCCTTCCATCATCATGGTCACAAGATTCTGACCGATGTCGTGGATGTCGCCCTTGACCGTGCCGATTACCATCTTGCCCATGCGGGGCGCACCGGTTTCGGCCAGCAGCGGCTTGAGGATGGCCATGCCGCCCTTCATCGCATTGGCGGCCAGCAGCACTTCGGGTACAAACAGGATGCCGTCGCGAAAGTCGTTGCCCACGATCGTCATGCCACCGACCAGCGCCTCTGTGAGAACGCGATAGGGTTCCCAACCGCGTGACAGAAGGATATTCACCGCTTCTTCGATCTCTTCGCGCATCCCGTCGTAGAGGTCGTCGTACATTTGTGGGACAAGTTCATCGTCCGGAAGCTCCGACAGGATGATATCTTGGTCTTCGTCAGCCATTGGAACACTCCGAAAAAGCGCTGGCGTGCGCGTGGGTTATAACGTGTTTCTGCGTTTTTACGTCATTGTACTTGATTGGTTGCGACATTGGACGTGCTGTGACCGACCCTTGCCCGGTTCTTGACATGTTGCAGACTGGAAAAGACATTGCATGATGTTCTCATTTTGTTCTAATTTGACCCTATGTTGCCATTCGACTCGAACCATATCACGCCTGAGCGGCGCAAAGGCCGCGCGGCCAGCCAGAACCCGGCGATCCGGTTCGAGGCAACGACCCGCGTGGCGGTTGATGACGGCTGGGCCAGAGACAGCGACAGCGATCTGCCGCCCCTGCGCACAGAGGTTAGTCTGGAACGGCCCCGCAAGGTCATCAGCCGCAATGATTCGCCCGATCTCAGCTTTGATCGCTCGATCAATCCCTATCGGGGCTGCGAACACGGCTGTATCTATTGCTTTGCCCGTCCCAGCCACGCCTTTCTGGGGCTGTCGCCGGGGTTGGACTTTGAGACAAAGCTGATCGCCAGCCCCGACGCGCCCGCCGTGCTGGAAAAAGAGCTGGCCGCCAAATCCTATGTGCCCCGGACCATCGCCATAGGGACCAACACTGACCCATACCAACCCATTGAGGGTGAACATAAAATCATGCGCGGGCTGCTGCGGGTTATGGCAGAGCACAACCATCCGGTGACGATAGTGACCAAAGGCACGCTGATCGAGCGGGATCTGGATATTCTGGGGCCGATGGCGCGTAATGGGCTGGCGCGGGTTGGCATTTCGGTCACGACGCTGGGCGCGGGCCTGTCGCGCAAGATGGAGCCGCGTGTGCCGTCCCCCGCGCGCCGTCTGCGCACGATAAGACGCCTTGTCGACGCAGGGATTCCCGTGCGCATCATA
Organism: uncultured Rhodobacter sp.; assembly: GCA_937901435.1. The sequence goes on from CALGTJ010000632.1 coordinate 4,523, forward strand.
GCCTCGCCGATGATCCCCGGTCTGACCGATCACGAGCTGGAATCTATTCTGCAGGCGGGCAAGGACGCGGGCGCGACGGCGGCGAGTTACATCCTGCTGCGCCTGCCGCTGGAGGTGGCGGGGCTGTTTCGCGACTGGCTGGCCGAACATTACCCGGACCGCGCCAAACGCGTCATGGCGCGCGTGCGCGAAAGCCATGGCGGGCAGGATTACAGCGCCCAGTGGCACAAGCGGATGACGGGCGAGGGCGAATATGCGGATCTGATCGGGCGGAGGTTTCAACTGGCTCTCACACGGCTTGGTTTGAGACAAGATTTGCCCCC
>CALGTJ010000633.1 GCA_937901435.1 uncultured Rhodobacter sp.
TTTCCCGCCGAGGGCTGAGTGCCGGCGTCGCGGGTTGTAGAAGCCGTTGATATAACTGAAGATCGCCATCTCAGCTTGCCGTCGAGTGTCCCACGATCGTCGCCAGATCAGGTCCGCCTTGATGGTTTTGAAGACCGTCTCGACCATTGCCCGGCAGGCGATTTGTAAAACAAATCTGCCGATAACGCGCCGAGAATGCAGATTCAGGAGCGACACCTTGTTCGCCATTGGTCCGAGGACAAGGGTCGAGCGCTAAATACAGCCAGCCCTCCCGCGTCCAAACATAGCTGATGTCGCCCGCCCATTACTGGTTTGGAGCATCCGCTGTGAAGTGCGGATCCAACAGATTGGGCGCGGTGTTGAACTTATGATCGCTATCGGTTGTGAGCTTGTGTTTGCGCGTTCGTGCAACGGACACGTCGTTCTGGCGCAGAGGGTCATACGGAGACTGGTTTGCATTGGTCTGAAACCACCCCGAAAACGCCCTAGTGCTGGCCGATTTCAAGCGCAAGCATATGTCGATCCGTCAGATAGGGCAGCCGGGCTTGGGCGGCGGTGACCTGTTCTGGGTGCAAGATGCCATAAATGACGTCGGCCTGTGCCCCCGCGCGGGCAAGCTCTTGTCCATTCGGGGTGGCAATCACGCTTTGCCCCAGAAACTCCATACCGCGCTCTGTCCCGGCGCTGTTTGCATAGGCAAGATACACGCCGTTTTCATAGGCCCGGCACGGGATCATCCGCTGTGCAACCCAGTCCCACTGCGCCCCCAGTGCGGTTGGAACCAGAATCAGATCGGCCCCCAAAGACGCCACATGGCGCGCTGTTTCAGGGAACTCGGCATCATAGCAGATCAACGTCGCGATCCGCATGGTCCGGTATGTGAACAGCGTGCAGGTCTGGCCCGGCGTGAAATGCTCACGCTCAAATCCCAGCGGAAGTGCCAATTTGCGATGGCCGCCCAGACGTTTGCCATCCGGGCCAAAACATTGCGCCGCATTGAAGATCCTGTCGCCGTCAGCTTCGGGGAAACCGTAGTGGATCGCGACGTCGTGGGCTTTGGCCAATGCTGCGATCTCTTGTGCAATGGGGCCGTCGGCGGGTTGGGCGCGGGTCACCACCTGCGCGCCGATATTGTAGCCGGTGGCAAAAAGTTCAGGCAAAAGCAAAAGATCCGCGCCCCGCGCCGCAACCGCTGGCAGGGTCGCGCCTAACCATTGCAGGCGGTCCTCGATCAAGGAAAGTTCGGCAGGAGATTGCCCGACGGCAAGACAGAACCCGCGATCCACGCTTAGCCGTCCGTCACCAAAAGAGTGCGGGGATAGTTTGTGATATAGTCACACCCGGTCTGCGTCACCACGATTGAATCCCCGATCCGGCCAGCCGTGACGCCATCAATGGAAATTCCCCCATCGACGGCAAAGGTCATGCCGGGCTGCAGAACCGTCGTGTCGCCGGTTTTCAGTTCCGGAGCCTCTAAATACGCCATGCCAATAGAGCGCCCCGTGCGGTATCCGGTTTCGTACCCGCGCGCGGCATAGACCTCGTTGGCGGCCGCTGCGACCTCTTGGGCCTCGATGCCGGGTCGAATGGCGGCGATGGCGGCCTGTTGGGCATCAATTGCGGCTTGTTGCACTCGGGCCGCGTCGTCCCTGATCTCGCCGATGTGGAACATGCGGTCAAAGCCCAGCTTGTATTGTTTGAATTGCGCCATGTTGCAAAAGCAGAAATACACAGGGTCCGCCCGGCGATAGCGACGCACAGACGCGCGGCGATGCACCATAGAGGTGTCCTGCCCGCCTTGCAGGATCTGCAAATTGTGAATCATCGGCGACACGAACCGATCCCAGCCTGTGTCGGTCAGAAAAGACGCCGCGCGCCGCGTGCCTGCGTCAATCACCGCCAGCGCGCTTTCATATTCCGCAGCCCCCTCTTGCAAGCTGGCGTGCGCGGCGGCCATCATGGCCTGTGCAATCTGACCGGCTTCTTTCATCACCTCGATTTCAAACGGGGACTTTATCATGCGCATCGCCCCGAGAACGGGCGAGATGTCTTTGATCTGGACCCCCGGATAGGTTTCGTCCAGATGGTTGCGCAAGATTGCCGGGATGCTGCCACGCTCGACCCAAATCTCTTTTGGCGCATCCCCCAAAGCACCGGCAAGCGCGCGGCCCCATGTACGCTGGCCCATGTCCTCCCATGTGCGCACATCTTCCACCCAAGTCATGGCACCGACCATTTCGCTTTCCATCAGGGGCGTGATCACAATCGGCATCTCATCGGCCTGCACCACCAGCATGGTCGGTCGGCCAAATTCGATCCCCAAATACCCCCAAAAGCCTGCGAGATAGGCAATAGAGCTTTCGTCGGTGAAAACCGCACATTGAACGCCCAGACCTTTCATCCGCGCCTGAAGGGTCAGAGTGCGGGTCTTTGCTTCTTCAAGCATGGCGGTGTTCCTTGGATACGGCGCCGGGGTCATCGGGCGCTGCGCGACGATGAAACGCTTGGGCGGTTTTATCAACCATCATTTTGACCGCAGCATCACACCCTGCCCCGCCAGCCCCATGA
>CALGTJ010000634.1 GCA_937901435.1 uncultured Rhodobacter sp.
GGGGAGGGCGGTTTTATATCCTCGCCGTATGACAAAACACTCCCCATTCAGGTACTTTAAAACAAGCCCCGAGATCATCCGCTTGGCTGTGATGCTTTATGTTCGTTTTGCGCTCAAGTTCAATCGAACCACCGCTCTTACTGAATGGCGCCAATTATTGAGCGCGTAGGTTCAGGCTGCGCCAGAAATCCGATGCGAGTTCTCTTTCGTCTGACAGCACCGCCACTTGCACATAGAAAACCCGAGATGAAGTCCGTGAAGGGGCCTTTTTCCTTATTTTTCATAGGGGTTTAGCTGAGCCATCCGACTTTCGGAGATTGGCCGTTAGCCCGAAACCGGTCTCTGAACGCCCCGCGTCTCTTTCCACCCGCCCTTCACCCAAATCGAGACGGATTCAAAAAATTACGTATTTTTCGATGCTTGTCAGAAATGGTCTGCGCTGCAGTTGAGGCAGGTTCGGCTGCTATCTAGGCGAAAAGAGACACCCGAAGGTGGCGTGGTTGTGCGAGGTCGTGAGAAATCCTTGGTAGGTTTGGCCACAACCAAGTCGGGCAACACTGCTCCCGCGACAGTGGTCGACGGATCCCAAACCAGTCATTCGCTGCAGCTTGGAGTAAGGACCGAGATGTGGGACGAAGCAGACTCTGGTTCTTTCCACCTTTCAGTTCACGCATCAGCCCCCGCTTCGGCCCGCGCAAGTGGTCCTGGCTCTTCGCGAATGGGAAGGTGGATCAACGCCGCCAACAGGCCCAGCACCACTGCGGCCCACCACATCGGCGTGTAGTCTTGTGCTACGTCATAGATGCGACCTCCAAGCCAGGCACCGGCAAAACTGCCGGTTTGGTGACTGAGGAAAACAAGGCCCGCCAAGGTTGAGAGGAACTTCAACCCTTGTGTCTGCGCCACCAGCCCCATGGTCAATGGTACTGTTGAAAGCCAGAGCAGCCCCATAACGGCCGAGAATACCAGAACACTCGCCTCTGTGACCGGCACCAGAATAAACAGCGCAATCACCACGGCGCGCGCGAAGTAAATGCCGCTCAGAACCGCTTTTTTGGAAAGCTTCTGGCCCGACCAACCCGCGAAGAAAGATCCCGCAATGTTGAACAAGCCAATCAATGCCAGCGACCAAGCCCCGATAGATGCAGCAAGGCCAAGGTCCATGAGATAGGCTGGCAAATGGGTCTGGATAAAGGCCACGTGAAACCCGCAAACGAAAAAGCCGAAGAACAAGCACAAATAACTCCGGTCGGTGAAGGCAATCGACACTGCGTGTCCGAAATCACCCGCGCTGGAACCGGTCGCGGTCGGCTTTGCCGCGCGCGCGATGAAGATCAGGAAAGGCAGGATGAGTGCGAAACTGCCTCCGATCACCATCAGCGCGGTCGGCCATCCGATCGTGACAATCATAGTTGTCGCCGTGGGCGCCGCGACAAACATCCCAAGCGAAGCCGCAGCGGTCCCAAGTCCCAAGATGAAACTTCTGCGTTCTGCGCGCACGATCTTGCCCAGGGCGCCGATCACGATCGGAAACGAGGCCGCTCCGGTACCTGCACCGACCAGAATGCCGGTCAGAACAAATAATGTTTGATCGGCCGTCATCCCGCGCAGGACAAATCCGATACCTGCGCATATTGCGCCAAAGGCAAGAACCCGCGCCGTTCCAAACCTGTCTGCAATCGCCCCGGCGATGGGTTGGGCAAATCCCCAGGTGAGAAGCTGGACTGCGACGGAAAGAGAGAATACCTCGCGACCCCAGCCAAGGTCCTGAGATATGGGCGTCAGAAAAACACCAAACGTGGCGGCAAATCCAAAGCCCAGAAAGGCCACCATGCACCCAGCCAAAATGGCCGTCCGAAGGCCTGGTGTCTGCTCTTCATCTGTCTTCATTTCTGCCCCTGTCTTTGTTTGAAACGTTGTCCGATACGCATCTCTCTGAGATGCTGTCATACTGGTTCACGTCCCCTCGAACCGGGGCGTTTCCTTAGCCAGAAAAGCCGATATCCCAGCTGGTCCGTCGTTGGTGCGCATCATGTCGGCGATGGATCGTGTCTCGCGATCCAGCTGGGTTTCCAGGCCATCTGAAAATGCCGTGTCCAGAAGCCTTTTGACACCACCAAACGCCATTGTTGGCCCAGATGCTATTTGCTGTGCCATCGCACAGGCTTTGTCCATCACAGTCTCTGGGGGCACCACCCTGTTGACCAACCCCCAGGACTGAGCC
>CALGTJ010000635.1 GCA_937901435.1 uncultured Rhodobacter sp.
TGCATGGGCGCGAACGATCCGTGTTTTCCCTGTTCAAAAGCGCCTTTTCCGATGCCGCGCTGGTAGCAGAGGCGAAATCCCACGCGATGCGCACCCACCTTGGCGACCGCCTGACGATCCCGGCCAGCGCGCTGGCCCATGGCGAACGCCGCCGGTTGGAACTGTCCATGGCGCTGGCCCTGCGCCCCAAGGTCTTTCTGCTGGACGAACCGATGGCAGGCCTTGGCAATGAGGGCGCGCGCGAGATCACCGAGCTGTTGCAAAGCCTCAAACACGAGGCCCCGATCCTGCTGATCGAACACGATATGGACGCGGTCTTTGCGCTGGCCGACCGGATCAGCGTGCTGGTCTACGGCGAGATCATCGCCACCGGAACCCGTGACGAGATCCGCACCCACAAGGCGGTGCGAGAGGCCTATCTGGGCGAAGAGGAGGACGTGTTTTGACCCTGCTCACGGTCACAGGACTGCAAGCCTCTTACGGCGCATCCCAAGCCCTGTTCGATGTAAATCTAAGCGTCAAAGAGGGCGAGGTTACCGCCCTTCTGGGGCGCAACGGCGTGGGAAAATCCACCACGATCAAATCGATCTGCCGTCTTTTACCTTTGAAAGCCGGTGAAATCCTGTTTCAAAATCAGAGCCTTGCCAAACTGCCTGCGTTCAAGGCTGCGCAACACGGGATCGGGCTTGTGCCAGAGGGGCGACGCTGTTTTCCCAATCTCACAGTGACGCAAAACCTGACTGTTGCGGCGCGGGCAGGCCATTGGGATTTCGACCGTGTGTCACAGCTTTTCCCCCGTCTGGCAGAGAGGCGCAACCAATTGTGCGCGACTCTGTCCGGCGGAGAGCAGCAGATGGTCGCCATCGGCCGCGCGTTGATGACCAATCCAAAATTGTTGATCCTTGATGAGGCCACAGAGGGCCTTGCCCCCATTGTGCGTCAGGAAATCTGGGCGGCCATTCGCGCGCTCAAGACCTCGCACGGGCTATCGATTCTGGTGGTCGACAAATCCCTGCGCGAACTGGCCAGCGTCGCCGACCACGCCGTGATCCTGCAACGCGGGGAAACCGTCTGGCAGGGGGCGATTGCGGATCTGAGCAGCGATCTGACCACCCGGTTGATCGGGGTCTGAGGCCACGACACCGCAAAGGCTGCGTGGTCCGGCTTAGGACACATACTCTTCGGCGCCACGTAAAGATCCGCCGCGAAACCCTTGCGCCACAACGAATTTTTCCGAACTGTCAGACCGGCTTGCCGGGGGTTTCACATTGGCCACTTTGGTGAAATTCTGTTTGAGCAGTTTTTGCAGATCGCCCTCTGCGCCCCCTGCCAGCACCTTGGCCACAAAGGTTCCACCCTCGTCCAGCACGTCAAAGGCGAACTGCGCCGCCGCCTCGCACAGCGAAATGATGCGCAAATGGTCCGTCTGTTTATGCCCCGAACTGGACGCCGCCATATCCGACATCACCACATCGGCCTTGCCGTTCAGCCAGCCCTTGACCATTTCATCGGCACCCTCGTCCAGAAAGTCGAGCACATGCAATTCGGTGCCGGGGATCGGGTCGATCTCTTGCAGATCCACACCAATGATGCGCCCGACCCGTTTGCCCTGTTTTTCGCCAAATGCGTTCACGCGCTTGACCGCGATCTGACACCAGCCCCCAGGTGCCGCGCCAAGGTCGACAACCCGCGCACCGGGCACCAGAAAGCGGTATTTATCGTCCAGTTCCAATATCTTATAGGCCGCGCGCCCGCGATAGCCATCGGCCTGCGCGCGTTTGACATAGGGGTCGTTCAACTGGCGTTCCAGCCAAAGGGTCGAGCTAAGCCTGCGCCCGCGCGCCGACTTGACCTTGACCCGCAAGTCCCGCTCGCCGCGCCCGCTGGTCGGTTTCGCCACCCTGAATACTCCTGTTGCTGCGCCCCATCGCGCAATTTCATACCGCTCCCAGATACAAGGCAATCCCCGCGCCGACAAGCAGATGCCTTAAATCCGCGTGATTACTGGCAGTAATCAGCGGTCTTTGGTCGTTTGAGGCGCCTCGTGCCCCCGAAACAGATCCGCTTGGACCCCAATTCCGCAAGCGCGCTATGCGGGCAATAAAGACCACTGTATTGGTCAAGCCACCGCTGCCAGCCCGCATCAGAGCTATGGCCCCAGACGGAAGCCTACGACAGCCGACTTTCGCCGCGCGAGACGTGAACAGTTGCTGTCGGGAAAGCCGGTATAGTTTTGCCAAAACCCCCTCTGCGCAGAGGGGGTTTTGCGGGTTAGAGGCCATTGTGTGGAGAAGCGTTTTGAGAAGTGCATTCACAGCGATTGATCGCGAGCGCGTGACTTTGCGGCTTATGTAACAAAGCCTTGTGACACTGGCCCATGTTACGGGGCTTAGTGGCGCTGGCAGGCGGTCTCAGAATGGCCCGTCTTCCAGCACGCCTGCTGCGCTCATTTGCGCATAAAGCAGCCCCTCGCGCAGGCCGCGATCTGCCACTGACAGGCGATCCGTCGGCCAGATCCGCAGCAGGGCTTGCAAAATCGCCGCCCCCGACATGATCAGCGCGTGGCGGTCCCGCCCGATGCGAGGATCGGTGCGCCGTCCCAAAGGTCCAAGCGCCAGATATTCGCGGATCACCTTGTCGATCTGGTCGCTGGTCATACGCAACCCATCAACCTTGTTGCGATCATAACGCTTCAGCCCCAGATAGCTGGCCGCGACGGTGGTCACGGTGCCCGAGGTGCCGATGATCTGAAACCCTTCGCGCGCCTGAATGGCGTCATAGGGCGAGAAACTGGCAAGGTTTTCCTCGAAAAAACAACTCATCAAGGCGAAACGCCCCGCGTCGTCGTCAACATCGTTGAACTGATCGCGCAGGGTCGCCACGCCCAGCGGCACAGAGATCCAGTCGACGACCTTGGCGTGGGGAAACGGGCTTTCGGCGGGTTTGAACCCCTGATGCAGGCGCATGATCGCCTTGGGGCGGTCCAGTTTGGGCACGCTTGTGAGGTCGATCCAGACCAGTTCGGTGGACCCGCCGCCAATATCGACCACCAACAATTGTTCGGTCTTGGTAGAGACCAGCGGCGCACAGCTGACCACGGCCAGTTGCGCCTCTTCCTGTGGGGCGATGATTTCCAGCGCCAGTCCGGTTTCCTGACGGACATAGGACATGAACTCGGCAGAGTTGGTCGCGCGCCGACAGGCCTCTGTCGCCACCAGCCGCATCCGTTTCACGCCGTGCTTTTCCAGCTTGCGCCGACAGATGCGCAACGCCTGCACCGTGCGCGCCATGGATGTGCGGCTGAGCTTGCCAGAGCGTTCCAGCCCGCTGCCCAGTTGTACGGATTTTGAAAAGCTGTCGACCACGTGAAATTGGTTGCCCTTCGGCTGCGCAATCAACATGCGGCAGCTATTTGTGCCAACATCCAGCGCAGCGTAAAGCTCTGCCAGATCAGGGCGCGGGGGTGCAGGTGGCTCGACCGGGATCGGGAACGCGCCCGCACCAATGGGACGCTTGGGCGCCATCGGATCGCCCTCCAGTATGTGTTACATGCATGTTACGCGAGGCAAGGCCTCTCACGCAAGGAGTCTCTTGGGGAAGGCGCGGGTTGCGGTGCTGTTTCTTTGGCGGAATGGGGGGGGCCGACAGCTTTGATGACCACAGGCATCTGATTGCCACAGACTTCGGGGGGCCAGCCCCTTGACCCCCCGGGATATTTTCAACCAGAAGAAGGGGGACTTTGGACGAGAGAGCGCAGCGTCGCTTGATTTCATAAAGGTCATGAAGATTTAGGGGACCTGCGGCGCGGGTTGAGGGCTGGTCCGCCCACATCGGTTACGCTAGCTAAAGAGGCATCCGTCGCATAGCGATCATGCGATGTCGAAATCCGCCTCTGTTCCCGTCGGAAGCGGACGTAGAAGCGGTGCAGAGAGTTAAGGAATCAGCCATGCCTGACGTAACCATTGTTTACTGGCGCGACATGCCCGCACAAGTGATTGTGGGCAAGGGACGGCGTGGCGCGAAAGCGGCCTTGCCCGAGCGGTTTGAACAGGCCATCGACCGGGCCGCGATGAAAAGTGGTGCGGCCGAGACAGACGCCTATCTGGAAGGGTTTCGCAAGTCAGAGCCCTACGCGGTCGAGGGCGATCAGGACGATGTGGCACAGGCAGAGGCCGCGCGCATTGATGCTGACTATGATCATGCCCGGCTGAAGAGTTTGATCGACAACGACGGATGGGCCTAGTGCCTTTGAACATACGGGAGGCCGCCATGGCTTTGTTGAATTTCCGCAAAAAAGACAAAGGGCCAGCGCCCGTTGCCGCCGACGTCGAGGCCTTCCTGCAAGGCTATTCGATCGAGGTTATGCCGCGTACCGCCGAAAAGGTCGACGATTTCCGCGCGCTTCTGCCAGAGGGCACACGCGTCTACATCGCCCATATCGAGGGCACTCCGATTGAGGATATGGTGGCCACGGCCAAGCGTCTTGCCACCGATGGCTATACGGTGATGCCGCATTTTCCGGCGCGTATCATCAAGGATCGCGCCACTTTGGATGACTGGATTGCGCGCTATCAGGGCGAGGCTGGCGTCAACCAGGCGTTGTTGTTGGCCGGGGGCGTGGCGCAGCCGCATGGCGACTACCACTCGTCGATGCAACTGCTGGAAAGCGGTGCGTTCGACAAGGCGGGCTTTACCCGTCTGCATGTGGCCGGTCACCCCGAAGGCAACCGCGACATTGACCCGAACGGGGGCGACAAGGCCGTGATGGAGGCGCTGCGCTGGAAGCAGGTGTTCAACGCGCGCACCGATGCGCAGATGGCGCTGGCCACGCAATTCGCCTTCGAGGCCAAGCCGATCATCAAATGGGTCGACCGTCTGACCGCCGAAGGCATCGACCTGCCTGTCCATATCGGCATTGCGGGTCCGGCCAAGCTGCAAACGCTGATCAAATTCGCCATTGCCTGCGGTGTTGGCCCCTCGCTGAAGGTGCTGCAAAAGCGGGCGATGGATGTGACAAAGCTGGTCCTGCCGTATGAGCCCACCGAGGTGGTGGCAGAACTGGCCGCGCATAAAGCGGCCAATCCTGATTTTGGCATCGAGGCTGTGCATTTCTTCCCCCTTGGCGGGATCAAGAGCAACGCAACCTGGGCCATCGGCAACGGCGGCGCGGCTGCCAAACCAGCGGCGGCCTGATCGCCCTTATGACCGCCCCCAAGACCCATCATGCGCTTTTGTTTGATCTGGACGGCACTTTGCTGCACTCGGACCCGCTGCACGAACAGGCCTTTACGGATCTGCTGCGCGGGTACGGCGTGCAGCTGGCCCCCGGCGACTATCTGCGCTTTATCCACGGGCGCGAGAACGCCGCGATTTTTGCGGACCTCTTGCCGGATGAGGACGCCCGCGCCCTGTCACTGCGCAAAGAGACGATGTTTCGCGACAACCTTGGCGATTGGGCGACACCGACCGCCGGGCTGCTGGCCTTGCTGGACCGCGCCGCGCGCGAGGGCTGGGCCACGGCGGTCGTCACCAACGCCCCGCGCATCAATGCAGAGGCGATGCTGGCCGCGCTGGACCTCACCGACCGGTTCAACACGCTTGTGATTGGCGAGGAATGCCGCGCGGGCAAGCCGGACCCTGCGCCCTACCTGACGGCGCTTGACCGTCTCGACGCCGATCCCGCCCGGTCGCTGGCCTTCGAGGACAGCCCCTCTGGCATTCGCGCGGCTCGTGGGGCCAACCTGTTTACCTATGGTCTTCGCACCAGCCTCAGCCACGACCAACTGATGCAGGCCGGTGCCAGCGCCAGCCTCGCAGATTTCACGGACCCCGCGCTATTGGACCCCCTTTCGCGCCTTCAAGGAGCCACCGTATGACCCGCACTGTCATCGAGTCACAGACCAAGACCGTCACTATCGGCTTTGACGAGCCGTTTTGCGTGATCGGAGAGCGGATCAACCCCACCGGGCGCAAGAAACTGGCCGCCGAGCTTGAGATGGACGATTTCACCACCGTCGAGCGGGACGCCATCGAACAGGTCGCCTGTGGGGCCATGGTGCTGGACGTGAATTCTGGTGCGGTTTTCACCAATAAGATGGGCGAAGACCCGCGCTATGCCGACAATAACTTTGTCGAGCCGCCCTTGATGAAGGCCCTGATCGAGCGCATTCAGGCCATCGTTGACGTGCCCCTTTGCATCGACAGCTCTGTCCCCGGCGCGCTAGAGGCC
>CALGTJ010000636.1 GCA_937901435.1 uncultured Rhodobacter sp.
TCATCATGCGATCCACCTTAACAACTGGTCCGAAATTCCGCGACCACCTCTCTGGATGTTGGTGCCGCTGATCATGACGCTGATCTTTTCCTTCAAGAAATACCTGCCGCTGCGCGGCGGAGACCTGGGTTGGGTTGGATTTGAAAACTACGTCCGCTTTGTCAGCTCCAGCGCCTTTTGGCCAAGTGTCCTTGCGACCTTGACGATTGTCGGTGGCGTTCTGGTGATTACGGTTGTTCTGGGCGTCCTTTTGGCATTGCTTCTGGATCAACCGATGTGGGGCCAGGGGATCGTGCGAATCCTTGTAATTGCGCCCTTCTTTGTGATGCCGACCGTGTCCGCGCTGGTTTGGAAAAACATGTTCATGGACCCGACGAACGGATTGTTCGCGCATCTGTGGAAATTTTTCGGGGCCGAGCCCGTCGCATGGCTTAGTCAGGCGTCGATGGAGTCGATCATCCTGGTCGTCAGCTGGCAATGGTTGCCTTTCGCGACGCTGATCCTGTTGACGGCGGTGCAATCGCTGGACAGTGAACAGCTGGAAGCCTCTGAAATGGACGGCGCGCCTCTGTTGAAACGGTTCTGGTTCATCATCCTGCCGCATCTGGGGCGCGCGATCACCGTTGTGATCCTGATCCAGACGATCTTTTTGTTGGCGATCTTTGCAGAGATCTTCGTGACCACTGGCGGTGCGTTCGGTACCAAAACGCTGTCCTACCTGATCTTCCAACGCATTCTGGAAAGCCAGAACGTCGGGCTGGGATCGGCTGGCGGTGTCTATGCAATCATTCTGGCCAATATCGTTGCCACCTTCCTGATGCGCATCGTCGGCAAGAATCTGGACGCGTGAGGAAAACAAAATGGCCCGAGCCGTCACAACAAAACGCAAAGCCCTGAACACCCTGTTCGCATGGTCCATAGGTCTATTGATCTTTTTCCCGATCCTCTGGACGATCCTGACCAGCTTCAAAACCGAAGCGCAGGCGATCAGCGACCCGCCCGTCTTTTTGTTCTTTGACTGGACGCTTGAAAACTACAGCGTGGTGATGGAACGGTCGAACTATATGCGGTTCCTGTGGAACTCGATCTTCATCGCTGTGGGGTCGACCATACTGGGGATGATCATCGCGGTGCCTGCCGCATGGTCGATGGCCTTTGTGCCCTCGAACCGGACCAAAGACATTCTGCTGTGGATGCTGTCGACCAAGATGCTGCCTGCCGTGGGTGTGCTGTATCCGATCTATCTGATCTTCATCAAACTTGGCATTCTGGACACGCGGATTGGCCTGACCATCATCCTGATGCTGATCAACCTGCCGATCATCATCTGGATGCTTTACACCTACTTCAAGGAAATCCCCGGTGAGATTCTGGAAGCGGCGCGGATGGATGGGGCCGGTCTGGGCCAAGAGGTTTTGTATGTGCTGACGCCTATGGCGCTGCCGGGCATCGCCTCTACCATGTTGCTCAACATCATTCTTGCGTGGAACGAGGCCTTCTGGACGCTGAACCTGACTGCGGCCAAGGCGGCACCTCTGACGGCCTTCATCGCCAGCTATTCCAGCCCCGAGGGTCTGTTTTACGCAAAACTTAGCGCGGCCTCGACAATGGCCATTGCGCCAATTCTGATAATGGGCTGGTTCAGCCAGAAACAACTCGTGCGCGGTCTGACGTTCGGCGCGGTAAAGTAAGGACAAACCCATGGGTCGTATTACGCTTAACAAAGTCGAGAAGTCCTTTGGCGATGTCAAAGTCATCCCGCCGCTGGATCTGGAAATCAACGAAGGCGAATTCGTGGTATTCGTCGGCCCCTCGGGCTGTGGCAAATCCACATTGCTGCGTCTGATTGCCGGGCTAGAGGATGTCAGCGGCGGAGAGATCCGCATCGACGATCAGAACGCCACAGAATTGCCCCCCGCCAAGCGCGGACTGGCAATGGTGTTTCAGTCCTACGCGCTGTATCCGCATATGTCGGTGCGCAAGAACATCGCCTTTCCCCTGCGCATGGCCAAGATGGACAAGGCAGAGCAGGACAGACGCATCGAAAACGCCGCGCGCGTGCTGAACCTGACCGACTATCTGGACCGCAAGCCCGGGCAACTGTCCGGTGGTCAGCGCCAGCGCGTCGCGATTGGCCGTGCCATCGTGCGCGAACCTGCGGCGTTTCTGTTTGACGAACCCCTGTCCAACCTTGATGCCGCCCTGCGCGTGGGGATGCGGATGGAAATTTCCGAGCTGCACAAAAAGCTAGAGACGACAATGGTGTACGTGACCCACGATCAGGTCGAAGCCATGACCATGGCCGACAAGATCGTCGTTCTTCAGGCCGGGGTGATCGAACAGGTTGGCAGCCCGCTGGAACTCTACCGCGCACCGCGCAACCGCTTTGTCGCCGGATTTATCGGGTCGCCAAAGATGAACTTTGTCGAAGGTCCCGAGGCCGCCAAACACAACGCGTTCTGCATCGGCATACGCCCCGAACATATCGCTGTTTCGCGTGATGGTGGCGACTGGGTCGGCACGGTGGGCGTGGCCGAACACCTTGGCTCTGACACCTTCTTTCATGTCACCTGCGACGGCTTCAAGGATGTGATGACCATCCGCGCGCCCGGTGATGTGGATTTCAAATACGGTGACAGGGTTTTCCTGACCCCTGACCTGTCGCAGATACACAAGTTTGACGACAAGGGGCTGCGGGCCTAATGAATCGTCTTGACGGAAAGACGGCCCTGATCACCGGGTCCGCCCGTGGTATCGGTCGCGGTTTTGCCGAGGCTTATGTGGCTGAGGGCGCGCAGGTTGCGATTGCGGACGTCAACCTTGAGGCCGCACAGCAAACCGCGCGTGAGATCGGCAATGCGGCGTGCGCGGTGCATATGGATGTCACCCGGCAGGACAGCATTGACGCGGCCATTGCGGCGGTGGTTGCTAAATTCGGCACGCTGGACATTCTGATCAACAACGCCGCCTTGTTTGATGCTGCCGAAACTGTGGATATCACCCGCGCCAGCTATGACAAACTATATGCCGTGAACGTTGCGGGGACGCTGTTTACGATGCAAGCCGCCGCCAGGCAGATGATTAAGCAGGGCCACGGCGGCAAGATCATCAACATGGCAAGCCAGGCCGGGCGGCGTGGCGAAAGCCTTGTGCTGGTCTACTGCTCGACCAAGGCGGCGGTGATTTCGATGACGCAATCGGCGGGGCTGAACCTGATACAGCACGGCATCAACGTCAATGCTATCGCGCCCGGCGTCGTCGACGGCGAACACTGGACGCATGTGGATTCCATGTTTGCCAAGCTAGAGGGCAAGCCACTGGGCCAGAAAAAGGCCGAAGTCGCCGCTGGCGTGCCCGCGGGGCGGTTTGCGGTGCCCGGCGACCTTGCCGGAATGGCGATTTTTCTCGCGTCTTCCGAGTCTGATTATATCGTGTCGCAGACGTATAACGTCGACGGCGGCCAATGGATGAGTTGATGCGCCTTTCAAATGCGACACTGGTTGACCTGCCAGACACAATCAAACGCCCGACCTATGATCGATCCGGGCTGACCGCCGGGATTGTGCATATCGGACTGGGCAACTTTCACCGTGCGCACCAGTCGTGGTACCTGCATCGTCTGTTCCAGCAGGGCAAGAACCTTGACTGGGCCATTGTCGGCGCAGGGGTCCGCCGTTTTGACGCGGCGCAGCGCGCACGTTTGCTGGCGCAGGATTGCCTGACGACCCTTATTGAACTGAACCCCGACAGCAGTTCTGCCGAAGTTGTCGGCGCGATGATCGACTATGTCGAGATCGCAGAGGGCAACGCGCCCCTGATCGCGCGCATGACAGATCCGGCGATCCGCATCGTGGCGCTGACTGTGACAGAGGGTGGATATTACATCGACCCGGTCAGCAATGGGTTTGACGCAAACCACCCCGATATCGTGCATGATGCGGCCCACCCGGACATCCCGCGCACTGCCTTTGGTGCGATGATCGCCGCATTGCGCAAGCGCCGTGATGCGGGAACCGGGCCTTTCACCGGGCAAAGCTGTGACAACCTGCAAGGCAATGGCGCGATCTTGCGTCAGACCATTGTGGCGCTGGCGCGGCTCAGCGATCCGGAACTGGCCGATTGGATCGATAGCACCTGTAGCTTTCCCAACTCTATGGTGGATTGCATCGTGCCAACCACCGGGCAGAATGAACTGGCGCTGGTCAAACAGTTGGGCATCGACGATGCCGCGCCTGTGACCCACGAAAACTTTCGCCAATGGGTGATAGAGGATGATTTCTGCGCCGGGCGACCAGATTGGGACGCGGTTGGTGCGACGTTCACCGATCTGGTGCATGATTACGAGGCGATGAAGATCCGTATCCTCAACGCGGGACACCAAGTCATTGCCAACCCCGGAGAGGTCCTGTCGGTCAAGACTATATCGGGCTGTATGGAACATCCGCTGATCCGTGCGCTGTTTCACAAGGTCGAGATGCAAGAAATCGTACCGCACGTCAAACCGGTGCCGGGGATGGAACCTGCGGCCTACGTCGATCTGATCGCCACACGCTTTGCCAACCCCGCAATCATTGATACGACGCGCCGCGTGGCATTTGACGGCTCTTCCCGTCACACGGGATTTATCTTGCCAATGGTGCGCGAGGGGCTTGCCAAGGGTGTGTCTGTATCGGGCCTTGCATTGGTAGAGGCGATCTGGGCGCGAATGTGTGAAGGCACGCGCGAAGACGGCAGTGTGATCGAGCCGAACGATCCGTTCTGGGCGGATCTGAACGCAACCGCCAAGGCAGCGCGCGTGACCCCTCTGGTCTGGCTGGCGCAGCGGCAATTCTATGGCGACCTGGCCGATGATCCCCGTTTTGCAGGGGCCTTTGCGGATTGGCTGACGATGATCTGGGCTGATGGTCTGGATGCGACACTGGCCGCTTATCTAAAGGCATGACGCCCAAAAAACAGGCAAACTAGTTTTCCACAGGCATGGTTGTGGCCGAATGGTCACGACGTCTGGTCTTTGTCCAAACCCTCTGTATTGAACAAATCCAGCGCCCTATAACCAAATCGCTGGGGGGCGTTGTCGGGATAGGATAATCGATGCGTCTATTTTTGTTTGGCTGCGTAGCGGCAGCCTTGGCTATGTCGTCTCCGGTCCTCTCGCAGGGTCGGGAAAAAATAGGCACCGGTCGCATTTTCACCAATGACTATCTGGGTGACAACAAAGACCGTTGGCGGACGGGATCCTATGCCATCAGCGTTGCAAAAGCCGACGGGTGGGACGGGTCGTTGCCGAATGGGTTTGGTGATCTGGTCGAGTTTCGCCTGCGCAGCGACATTATCGCCCCAGAGAACATCGTGAACGCCGCACCGGGTGACAGGCGCTATGTTGGCGCGTTGTCCTTTGGGATGCACACCCATTTCGAAAAGGCCTCGACTGAATTCAGTGTCGGCGCGGATCTGGTCATCACTGGCCCGCAAACCGGGCTGGGAGAGCTGCAATCCTCTATCCACGAGGTCATGGGCGCCTCTATCCCCGGTGTGCTGGGCAATCAGATACCCAACGGGTTTCATCCTACGCTGACGCTTGAAGCCGGACGCAGCTTTGACATTGCGCCGCGATTCAGCTTTCGCCCCTTTCTAGAGGTGCAGGCCGGTGTCGAGACTTTGGCCCGTGCAGGGGGTGATTTTACTTTTGGGCTGTTGGGCCGTGACGAGTTGATGGTGCGCGACGTGGCAACCGGCCACCTTTATCGCACGACCAAAGGTGAACATCTCGGCTTTGCTGCGGTGTTCGGGGCCGATATCGCTCATGTGGAACATTCGACCTATTTACCGGCGTCCAGCGGCTTTGAGCTAAGCGATGCGCGGACGCGGGTGCGGGCCGGGGTTCATTGGCAGGGCGAAAAATCATCCGTATTTTATGGGCTGACCTATCTGGGTGAAGAGTTCAAGGCGCAGTCAGAGGGTCAGGTTGTCGGCTCTGTTCGTCTGAATATCCGGTTCTAACCAGCCAAACCTGACCAAAAGGAGCGCGACCGCGCGCCTATTTTTCGCAAATGTGATGGCGACGCGACGACTATATGGCGCGTTCGTGGCTGGGTTGCAAAGAGAACACAACAATCCACACAAAACCCTTGGGATTGTTTTTAAAAGGTTAACAAGTTCTAAACGCTGTGCTAAAGCGGTTCCAGCGTTCATTGAATCAAAGGGGATTCACAGCGGGCTGTTTT
>CALGTJ010000637.1 GCA_937901435.1 uncultured Rhodobacter sp.
GGCGAATAGCGCGCCGGGGATAGAGCCCACAGAGCCGGCAAAATAATTGAGCTTTATCAACTGGTCGCGCACTGCATTCGCGATGCTCTCGCGGCCATAGCCGACATTAACTGTCCAGACACCGCCCGACACCGCATCGATATGCTCTTTGCCGTTCTGGTCCCAAACCCGCATACCCTTGCCCTCGACGATGATCCGGGGTTCGGCATTTTCAAACGGTTTATGCTGCGTCAGGTGGTGCCAGATATGGGCGCGGTCGGCCTCGACCACCTTGGAAATGTCATTGTCGCGAAGTGTGCCGTCCATGATATGTCTCCTCATGTTGGGGCGCGTGGATATGTGTTCGATTCGTGAACCTAATCATATTTAACACAGCCAAAATTTTTCGGGTTTCGTTAGGGCCAGTTGCAAAAGAGACTTAAGGCCAAATTTGCAGGCCAGCCCAAGGCTTGTGCAATGTTAAGAAGGGCCACCCCTGAATCAAAAGGACGACCCCGATGTTTTTAAACGATATGAGGTACAGTTTAAAGGTATGCGCCCTCAACCTTTGCCCCGCCATGGAATAGTCTTTGTAATGACCCAACGCATGATGAGATCGAACGCCAGCCCTAAAATGCCCATGATCAAAATTGTCACCCAGATCAATTCATAATCCGAAACTGTACGGGCGACGTTTTCAATAAAGCCGACCCCGGTGGTGCCAGCCAGCATTTCCGCTGCCACCAAAGTGCCCCAACAGACGCCGATTGCGATGCGTATACCCGTCAGGATTTCAGGCAGAGCGTTGGGCAATATCACGTTGCGTAAGATTTGTCCGTTTGTGGCCCCCAGCGAGTGCGAGGCCCTTATTTTTGACAATTGGGTGCCAGAGGCCCCGGTGCGGGCCGATATCACCATGATGGCAAATGCGACCATAAACAGCAGGAAGATCTTCCCGTCATCTTGAATGCCGAATATTGTCAGGATTAGCGGTGCCCATGCCAATGGCGGCACCGGACGGTACAGTTCTATGAGCGGATCAAAAAATGACTTGAAGAACTTTGAAACGCCCATGTAAATGCCCAAAGGCACCCCGAATAAAATCCCCAATCCCAAGGCGACCAGCACACGGAACATCGAATCCCAGACGTGGCCATCAAACATCGGTACAAAACCGAGGTTCACATCGCCCTGCGCGAGGGCCAGAACCTTGTCTTTGAAATTTGGCGTGACGGTGCCGTCTGCGGCATGTCTGGCATACTCTCCGGGCAGGACGTCGGCGATCCAATCGGGCATGGCCATCGCCACCACATCGCCAACGGGCAACCATTTCCACCAAAACAGTGGAATTCCTTTAAAGCCCCCATCGGCCTCTGTGTTGGGGCTTGCGAGTTTCCAGAAAGTCGCCACAACATCGGTAGGCTTCGGGAGCCATCGGCCCGAGCCTTGCTCGGTACATTGTGTGCGCGATTTTACTATGCCGTCCCCAGGGAAAAACAGAGTCTCAATCGTACCCAGCTGGCCTCGGGCTTGATTTTTTGCACTGTCGAGGGTGGCAATTGCTGTATTGATCCCTTCCAGCGATTCCGCTGGGAAGATGATACCGTCATCTAGGCGTTTAAAAATACGCTCGACCGCTTTTAGATACGCCTTGCGGGCCGTTGCGGTGTCTTCGTCAAACGTTCCTGACTTCGTGACTTTTTTCAGCCCGTCAATGCGGGATCTGATATCAATGACCAGAGCGTCATTCTGTGCGGGATTATTGCGGATTTTTATGAAGCGCGCCGCCAATGCCTGCGCGTCCAAAGCGACTGAGTCAAACAAGACACCTCTTTCGGTGACTGGCAACATTGGGATTTCGATATGCGTGGTGCCCCATCCGGGTTGCGCCAGTGCGTCTGCAGAGGGCGGGGTGCCCTGCGGCCCGGCTTTGAGTTGGGTGCTGAGGCCAACTAAATCTTCCGCCAAAGCTTGCAATTGATCCTGTGCGGCATCGCTCAGATTGGCCGGGTTCGACGAATTGGCCATAAGACGCCGTGTTTTGCCGATCAGCGCATAGAGTTCTGTTTGCTCATTTGGGGAAAACGCAGAGGTGGGCATTTGTGATTGCAACTGCGTCAATTGATCTGAGTTGCGTGCAACGAGTGTCGTGGATTTGTAATAGCGCGATCCCAATGGCAATGCGGCTTTGATCGGCGAAATTGCCTCTTCGAGCTTTGCCACCTGACACATCTCGTTGGCCGCATTAGGGAAATAGGCACGGCCAACGCCCCACGAAAAGTAAAACCAAACCAGTAACAGCGCAGAGATGCCGCAAACCGACCAATACCAGCCGCCTTTCGTGCGCTCAGGGTCGCCAAAGACCGCGTCTTTTGCGCTTAGCTTTGCCTGTTTTCTACCGATGAAAATCGACGTGATGAACATAATCGCCAGTGCGAAAATGACCACGGCCGCAATCGTAGCACGGTTATCTGACATCCAATCAAGCACGGCCCATAATCTCTTCTTCCATGTT
>CALGTJ010000638.1 GCA_937901435.1 uncultured Rhodobacter sp.
TGGCGAAAACGTCGGAGTCGTCACACCGCAGCGTGCAATGATTCTTGCCCAAGAGGCAGGGCTTGATCTAGTTGAAATCTCTCCGAATGCGGCTCCACCCGTCTGCAAAATCATGGATTTCGGCAAATATAAATACGAGACGCAAAAGCGCGAATCCGAAGCGCGCAAAAAGCAAAAGATTATCGAGGTTAAAGAGGTCAAATTCCGACCCAACACCGATATCCACGACTACGAAGTCAAAATGCGCAATGTTTTCAAGTTCCTTGAGAACGGCGACAAGGTTAAAGTGACCCTGCGCTTTCGGGGCCGCGAGATGGCGCACCAGGAACTTGGCCGCGATTTGCTGCACCGTGTGGCCGATGACACGGCTGAGGTTGGCAAGGTCGAGAATATGCCAAAGATGGAAGGTCGTCAGATGGTTATGATGATCGGACCGTCGAAATAACCCTGCATCCTTTGATAACCTGTCAATGACCGGGCCGTCCGCCACATATGCGGCCCGGTATGCCGCTGCCGTGACGGACGGGGATGACGCGCGGCTGCATGCGCCCACATTTGAACGCAACAGCCCGATCATGATCGCACGCCTTGTCCCGCTGTTTGCGGGGCGGGCCGGACCGGTTCTTGAGATTGGCTGCGGTTCTGGTCAGCATGCGGGGGCGTTTTCCATCGCCTTTCCGGATCTGGACTGGTGGCCCTCTGACCTGCATCAGGCCCATCGCGAATCGACTGACGCATGGCGCGCGCATTTGCGCCTGCCAGAGTGCCCGGCCCTGTCCCTGGATGCGACGATGGACTGGGCGCTGTCGCCCGCGGTTAGTGCCCTTGGGCACTTGCAGGCCGTGGTGTCGATGAACGTGATCCACATTGCGCCCTTCGCCGTGGCCGAGGGCATTGTTTCGGGAGCGGCCAAAACCCTCGCCCCCGGCGGATTGTTGATCTTTTACGGTCCGTTCAAGGAGAACGGCGCTCATACCGGCGAGGGGAACACGGCCTTTGATGTTCGGCTGCGGGACGAAAACCCGGACTGGGGCATCCGGGATGTGGACGATATCACCGCTTTGGCCGATGACGCGGGTCTGGACCTAAAGTCCTTACAAGACATGCCAGCGAACAATCGACTGTTGGTCTTCAGCAAACCCTGAACTCGCCGCCACTTGTGACAATCCGCACGATCCGGATCGCGTGGGTGGCGCGCATTTTGCATTCTGCGGGCAGATGTTCTTTAGACAGAAAGCCCGCGTTATGACCCTGACCTGCCACGCCTACGATCAAAGCTTTGTAGAGGCCATCCGCGCCGGTGGCCCTGATGCAAATGGCCAGCGTGCCGAACACGCGGTCTCACCGGGCACGGCCACGCCGTGCCGGTCCTGCTTGCAAAATGTGCCCAAAGGCGACGCGATGCTGATCCTCGCCGCCCGCCCTTTTCCCGCGCCCCAGCCCTATGCGGAAACCGGACCGATCTTTTTATGCGCCGCGGCCTGCCCCCCATGGCAAGAGGGCAGTTTACCAGAAATTTTGACCACCTCCATTACCTATCTGCTCAAGGGTTACGGGGCGGATCATCGCATTATTTATGGCACAGGACGCATTGTCGCCCGTGAAGGGTTAAAGAGTTACGCAGCAGATCTTCTCAGTGAGGCCCGCGTGGCTTATGTTGATGTCAGATCAGCCAGCAACAATTGCTTTTTGACAAGGATCACCCGTTCTGATGACCAATGCCCCCCCCCAAGGCTTTGACGACATTCCCGAAATCGCCCTAGGCTGGCACCGCGCGGGCAAAGGCGCGGTTTTGGCCACCGTGGTGCAGACTTGGGGATCGGCCCCTCGCCCGACCGGCAGTCAGCTTGCCATCAGCGGCGAGGGCGAGATCGCCGGATCCGTGTCGGGGGGCTGTGTCGAGGGCGCCGTGGTGGTCGAGGCGATGGACGCGCTGGAGGATGGCAGCACCCGGATACTGGAATTCGGCGTCAGCGATGACGAGGCCTTTGCCGTGGGTCTGGCCTGCGGCGGGACGATCCGGGTGATGGTCGAGCCGGTGGGCAAGGCCCTGCCAGAGGCCCTGCTGGCCGACCTTTGCGCCGCGCGCACCCAGCGCCGTACACTGGCTTATGTCGTGAATACAACCACTTGGGACCGGCGTCTGTCCGATACGACAGATGCCGCCCTCGGTACGGTGATTGCCGAGCGCTTTCGCTCTGACAAATCCGGCTTTGAGGACGACGTGTTCATCGCGATCCACAACCCGCCTTTGCGCATGGCCGTCATCGGCGCGGTCCATATCGCCCAGCCCCTGATGGTGATGGCACGGCTTGCGGGGTATGACGCGGTGCTGATCGACCCGCGCGAGGCCTTTGGATCCAGCGCGCGCTTTCCCGACACGCTGATCCTGAACGAGTGGCCAGACGAGGCGCTGGCCGCGCGCGGCCTTGACGCGCGCACCGCCGTCGTGACCCTGACCCATGATCCGAAACTGGACGATCCGGCCATCGTCACCGCCCTGCGCTCAGAGGTATTTTACCTCGGTTGTCTGGGCTCAACCCGGACCCATGCGAAACGCATGGCGCGATTAACTGAACAGGGCTTCAGTTCTGCTGACATCGCCCGCATCCATGCCCCTGTCGGCCTTGACATCGGCGCGAAATCGCCCGCCGAGATCGCCATTTCCGTGATGGCCGAGATCACCCAGCGGCTGCGGCAAGGCTGATGCACTTCGGCCCCGTTCCCGTGGCAGAGGCGCTCGGCACAGTGCTTGCCCATTCGCTTCAGCTTGGTGGGCATCGCCTGCGCAAGGGGCGTGTTCTGGAGGCTGGCGATATTGCCGCCCTGCAATCGGCAGGCCTGCAAGACGTGATCGTGGCGCGCCTCGGAACGGATGATCTGGGCGAAGACCTTGCCGCCGGGCAGATCGCGCAAGCCCTCGTACCCGACGCCAATGCGGCCTACCTGCGCCTGACCGACCCCGGAACAGGCCGCGTCAACATCTACGCGACAGTGCCCGGTGTCCTGGATCTGAACGTCCCCGCTATAGAGGCTGCTAACCGGGTCGATCCGATGATCACCATTGCGACCCTGCCCCCCTACGCCCGCACCCACGCCCATGGCATGGTCGCAACGGTCAAGATCATCGCCTACGGGGTGGACAGACACGCCGTTACAAAATCCGCTGATCTCGCCTCTGACGCCATGCGGATCCGCCCGGTCGTTATACGAAATGCCGTTCTGATACAGACAGATACCGGCAGCGGCCCAGGCAAGGGACAAGACGCCATTACCGCCCGGCTGGACGCACTTGGCATTGTGCTGAGCAAGACAGTCACAGTGCCCCACAAAACCACGCCGCTGGCCGACGCAATCGCGCAGGCCCAAGCCGATCTGGTGCTGATCCTGACCGCCTCCGCCACCTCTGACCCCCATGACGTCGCACCCTCTGCGCTAAGGGCCGCAGGCGGTAGGGTGACCCGGTTCGGGATGCCGGTCGATCCCGGAAATCTGCTGTTCCTCGGCTATACCGCAAACGGTGTGGTGATCGGCCTGCCCGGCTGCGCGCGCTCTCCGGCCTTGAACGGCGCGGATTGGGTGTTGGAACGCGTTGCCTGCGGGCTGCGGGTCAGTGACGCCGACATCGCGGCCATGGGGGTCGGTGGGTTGTTAAAAGAAAGCCCTGCCCGGCCACACCCTCGTGAGAAGCGATAAAGCATAGCAGGCCTCAATCCCGCAAACCGGTCTTGCCTTTCATCTTGGCAAAAATACTCCGGGGGGTCTGGGGGGCTGGCCCCCCAGCTTTAACCTCGGTCTGGGGGGCTGACCTCAGCTTAAGCGGCACTCTGGCGGGGCAGCCCCTTGAGAGGTTCGGATTTGTTTGCAAATGCGCCTTGAACATCATTCCCGCTCCAGCATGGCCATCAGCCGCGCCTTTTCGCCCCTGTCGTCGGGGCGGGAAATCGCGCCTGCCAAAGCCTCGAGCGAGGCGATGTTATGGCCTGCGCGAAAACTGTCAACATGGGGCAGCATGGCAGCGATGCCCTTGGCCTTAGGCGCGAAACCGTCCCAGCGCAGCAGAGGGTTCAGCCAGATGACCCGGCGCGCAGACAGATGCAGACGCTGCATCTGGGCGCGCAGCACTTCAGCGTCGTCACGGTCCAGACCGTCCGTGATCAGCAACACAATCGCCCCCTGCCCCAGAACACGGCGCGACCAATCACGATTGAACTGGTGCAGGCAAGTGCCGATCCGGGTGCCGCCCTCCCAGTCCTGCGCCTCGGCCCCCGCCGCCGCAAGGGCTGCGTCCACGTCGCGGGTGCGCAAATGCCGGGTGATATTGGTCAGCCGCGTTCCAAAGGTAAAGGCATGGACCTGCGCCCAGCCTGCCCCTTGAGTATTGCTGACCGCATGAAGGAAATGCAGCACGGCCCGCGAGTATTGCGACATAGACCCGGAAATATCACAAAGTGCGACAAGTCGCGGCCAGCGAATACGGTTTGCTTTTGTCTTTAGCGCCTGAATCTCGCCACCCTGCCGCATAGAGGCGCGCATGGTCGCGCGCCAATCGGCCATTTGCCCATAGGGATCGGCAATCGTGCGGCGGGATTTCAGGGGTTTGACGGGCAGCGTCAGACGGGCCAGCACCCGCTTGGCCTCGGCCATCTCGGCAATGCTCATCTGTTCAAAATCAAGGCTGCGCAGGCGTTCCTCGCCCGAGGCCGTATGCGAGGCATCGATCTGGATTTCGACCTCGTCGCTGTCGTTTTCCGCAATATCGGGCAGGTCGCGGTCGACCCCGTCCAGCAGCGCCTCTGCCGCGCGCTTTTCTGCCGCTTTGGCGCTGCGATCCTCTTGCACACCGCGAATGGCCGGCAACATCATCGCCATCATATGTTCAAGGTAGCGCGGATCACGCCAGTACAGGCGGAAGATCTGGGTAAAGACCGCGCGTTGTTCGGGGCGCGAAACGAAACAGGCGTGCAGCACCCAATAGAAATCGGTTTGCGAGGTGAACCCTGCCGCTTCGACCGCGCGGATCGCATCCATCACCCGACCGGGACCAACCGGCAGGCCCGCCTTGCGCAGAGCGCGGGCGAACCATGTGATGTTTTGGCTCAGTTTACCGTCTTCGGGGATATCGAGGGGGGCATACTCAGGCAAAACGCGTCGTGGGGGCCAGCCCCCACACCCCCGGAGTATTTTCGCCAAGTTGAATGACGGATCGGTCAGATCTTGGGGACGCGGCGCGCTTTGAACAAAGCATCAGCTTGGCGCAAGTTCGCTGCGAACTTCGTCCAGAATGCGTTTGGCCTCGGAGCCCTGGATGCGCTGAATGTCGTCCTGATATTTCAGGATCGCCCCGAGGGTGTCGGCGATGACCTCTGGCGAAAGGGTGATCACGTCCAGCGCCAACAGGCATTTGGCCCAGTCGATGGTTTCGGCCACGCCGGGTTTCTTGAACAGGTCCTCTGTGCGCAGGGATTGGACGAAGGCGACGACCTGTTCGCTGAGGGCGCGCGAGGCTTCGGGCACGCGGGCCTGAAGGATTTCAATCTCGCGGTCAAACGTCGGGTAGTCGACCCAGTGATAAAGGCAGCGGCGTTTCAGCGCGTCATGGACCTCGCGGGTGCGATTGGAGGTCAGGATCACAATGGGCGGTTCCGGCGCTTTAATGGTGCCAAGTTCGGGGATCGTCACCTGAAAATCGCTGAGCGCCTCTAGCAGAAACGCCTCGAACGGCTCGTCTGTGCGGTCCAACTCGTCGATCAAAAGCACAGGCGCGCCGCCGGGTTGCGGGCGCATGGCCTGCAGCAGTGGCCGTTCGATCAGGTAGTCTTCGCTGAAGAGTTCGGTTTTCAGCGCGCTGCGATCCGCGCCACCTGTCGCCTCGGCGGTGCGGATGGCGATCATCTGTTCGGCAAAATTCCATTCATAGACCGCAGAGGCCGTGTCCAGCCCTTCATAGCATTGCAGGCGAATCAAGCGCCGTCCCAAGGCGGCGGCAATGGCCTTGGCAATTTCTGTCTTGCCCACGCCAGCCTCGCCTTCGAGGAACAGCGGGCGACCAAGACGCAGCGAGAGAAACACAACAGTGGCCAGCGCACGGCTGCACACATAGTTTTGCGACGTCAGAAACGCCTGCACCTCGTCGATGGATCCATAGGGTTGCGACACGAAAAGCTCCTTAAGGTTGGACATTAAATGACGCATAGCAGAGGTTTGGGGTCAAGGGTGACGTAATTACTCACCCCCCATTTTGAGAGTGTGCGTCTCAGGCGAGGGTTTGGTT
>CALGTJ010000639.1 GCA_937901435.1 uncultured Rhodobacter sp.
TACGCTACCGCCGCCATCACACACCCTCGCCTCGATGAATAATCCGGGCTAAAGGAGAGACGGTCGAGGATCTGAAAGACTGGCTGGCCCGTCGCCCCCATTCGCCCATGCCCGCGATCCGGGTGATCGATGACTGGTGCCAGACACGCGCTGCGTCACAGGTCGAGCCGGGTCAGTACGGCGCGCATATCCCGCGCCAGATCTTTCAGTACTGGAGTCAGGCCGAGGCCCCCCCCGGCATCGAGACGATGATGGACAGCTGGCGTCAGGTCAGAGGCTTTGATCACCGCGTTTATAACTGGCGCAGCGCGCAGGCGTTGCTGCGCAAGATGTTTGCCCCGCCCGTGCTGCGCGCCTTTGGTCTGGCCGCCAGTCCCGCCGAAGAGGCCGATCTGCTGCGGCTGTGTCTTTTGGCGCGGCTGGGCGGGATCTGGATCGATGCGGATGACACGCTTTATGGCTCGTTAGACACGGTTCTGGGGCAGGGCAGGGGGTTGATCACCTACCGAGAGCCTTTGGGCGGGGCGATCGGCAATAACGTCATGGCCGCGCCTCCGGGGCATCCCGTGATCCTGACCGCGCTGCAAATCGCCTGCGCGTCCCTTTCGCGGCGCGACAACGAGACGGCGTGGAACAAGACCGGCCCCGGCGTGCTGACCCGTGCCTTGGGGGCTTATCTGGTCGATGCCGATGAAGAGGCCGCGCCAAAGGATGTGACGGTGCTGGACTGGGTGCCGCTGGCACGCGAGATCGCCACCAACAATCCGGTCGGATACAAGAACGCGCCGGGCTATTGGAACAAGGCGGGACAGCGTCAGGCGGGGTCGCGGTTCTGGGATCATTGGAAACAGGCCGTGGCGCGCACAGAAGCATAAGTGTTTAGTCTCTGAGCCGCCCGGATCGCCCTAAAATCCCATGCCACACCCCCAGCAGGGGCAGGGTGGCACGATGCAGGCGCGGCGGCACAAAGGCGGCAATCACCAGCGCACGGGGCAGCATGACGGCCAGTTCGCGCAGGACCCAAAGCTTTGGCACATGAGGGCGGCGCGCGAGCAACAACAGGTTACGGATCTGGTAATAGCTGCGAAACGGGGCATGCACCGCGCGATCCCGCCCGCCAAGGCGCAGGGTTTGATCGCCAATGCGATGGGTCATCTGCGCGGCGGGGGCCACGAAACACCCGTATCCCGCAGCGCGCGCGCGAAAGCACCATTCGGTGTCGAGCAGATCAATGAACAGCGTTTCGTCAAACAGACCGACCTCGCGCAGCACCTCTGCCGGGATCAGCGCGCCGGATGCGATGACGGCGGGGATCGGGTGCAAAGTGGTTTCAGCTTGTGTTTGGATCGTTTTGCGCGCGTTGCGATGGGGTTCGTCATAGCGTGGACCAATGGCAGCAACGCGCCTGCCCCTGATGTCTGCCGCGCGCTGCGCCTCTTTCAAGGCGTGGACCATATCAGGGGCAGGGCGGCTGTCCTGATCCAGCAGCAGGATCTGGCGCGCGCCCTGATCCAGTGCGGCGCGGATCCCGCAGTTTTGCGCATCGCCCAGCCCGGTGTTCTGCTTTTGCAGGATTGGCGTGATCGCCAGTCCGTCGGGGCGTTGCGCCAAAAGATTTCGCAGCGCGACATGACTGGCGTCTGGCGACCCGTTGTCGACCAGAACCAGCCCGTCGACCTGCCCCCGCAGCAGGTCAAGAACAGTCTCTAACCCGGCCAGATCCGGCTTGAAACAGGCCAGCACGGCGATGACCCCAGAGGCCGCGCTCATGTGCCTGCGGTTTGCACGAAATCCATCAGCTTTGGCAGGCAGACGGTTTGCAGATCATAGGTGTCGATGATGTGCTGACGCGCGGCCATGCGGATCGGGCGTTGTGCATCGGGGTCGGCCATGAGCGTGATCAGCTTGTCCGCCCAGGCGTCGGGGTCAAAGAAATCCACCAGATGCCCGTTCACGCCATCGTTGATCACCTCTGCCACCGGGGCGGTGTCAGAGCCAACGACGACACAGCCCAGCGACATGGCCTCTAACATCGACCAGCTGAGCACAAAGGGATAGGTGAGATAGGCATGCGCGCGCCCGATGCGCAGCACGTTCAGCAAGTCGCCATAAGGAATGCGCCCCACATAGTGCAGACGCTTTAGGTCGATGCGGTCGCGCACCTCGTCCAGAAACACATCCTTCCAGCTTTTGTCGGGATGACTGGGCCCATAACCCGACCCATGCCCGCCCACCATCACCACCTGACAATTGGGACGCGCGGCCATCAGTTTGGGCAGGGCGCGCATCAAGGTGTGATAGCCGCGGTAGGGTTCAAGGTTGCGATTGACGAAAGTCAGCACCTCGTCGCCCCCCTTTAACAGGGGGCCACCGGGCACCTGATAGGTCACACTGTCGTCTGGGCGAATGCGATCCGTATCGACGCCGTCATGGATCACAGAGATCTTGGACTGCATTTCTGGCGGAAAGGTAGAGGCCTGCCACTGCGTCGGGCTGAGTAGGGCATCGGCACGAGACGCGGCCAGCACCAGATGCCCGGTGCGCGCAACGGTGCGCATATCGGCCTCAAGCGAGAGCTTGGAAAACTCGGGATCAAAGCCCGTGTCACGCCCACGCGGGGCATAAAGGAATTCCGCATAGCCAAGATGGCGCGCCTTGGGCCAGACCTCTTTGAGATACAGCGTTTCGCCCCAGTTGATCGAGCCAAAGACCACATCGGGCGCATCGCCCTTTTGCGCCAGAGCTTGCGCGCGCCGCGCAACAGAGGCGCCGAACTCGACATTATCCGTATAAAAGCCCGCCAGCCCTTTGGTTCTGATTTCTTCATGCGCGTAATAGGCGGTGGGCAGAACGCGGGGATTCTTGTTCTGATCCCATGTGAGAACACCCACCTTATGCCCGGCTTTGGCAAGGGCAGGGGCCAGATAGCGGAACTGACCGGGAAAATTGCGGTGAACAAGGATAATGCGCATGGGCAAGTCATGCGTCATCTCAGGCAAAGGGTGCAAGTCAGATAAGAGGCGCGCCGTCTTTTCCGGGTTTTGGGATTCCGGTTTTCCGGGTGCCGCGATTCTGGCCGAATCCACGCAGCCCCCCGAACGGACCGCGACCGGCCCCCGAGATTGTGGAAAAGAGGCCAGAACCATCCCCTATAGAGAGAGGCGGTTTCGCCCGGATGTCAGGGCAAACCGCCCGACATAGAAAAGCGCAGAATTTCCTCAGTGATCCGAATACTTGTTAAAGCATTGTTTTTAAATGTTAAAATTTAATGTATGCGATGGCAAACCAAAAGAAATTCGGTTTTTTTCACTTTTGTGACGGTTTTTTTGGGATTCACCGTTTTTTTGACTTGCGGCCTCGGGGGCAGAGTCGTAGATAGCGGTTCTCGGCAGGGCAGCGATGCACTACTGGGGTGCCAGACGGCTCTACGGGGTACGAGGCGA
>CALGTJ010000640.1 GCA_937901435.1 uncultured Rhodobacter sp.
CACCCGGAGATTACGCCGCCTTCAAATTTCCACCACCTTCGCGACACGACCGACATCGGCATAATGGTGATTATGCCGATGTCGGCATAAATCGCATACCGTGCGCGGTGCGCTGTCCGGTGCACTCAAGAAGCGGCATGGCCTTGAGATCACATCACAGGTTGAGAAGAACCGTGGCCGTATCTATGGCCTGCCATCCGCAGTGCCATTATTCAAAAGCACAAGGGCTGCCACTCACCAATATGTGGCTTCTCTGTGACTCACGTTCCTTTAAGCATCTCTGTTTCTTGCAGAATCCTGCAGCTTGTTGATTTTGGGAGCTGAGGTTTCGCCTGTATGACACCTCAACTGCTCGAAGTGGTGCTGCCTGCACCGCTTCACCTGCCACAAACTGGGCCAGCCTTGTGCTGGCCCTTTTTTATCGCCCAATCTGCGGACGCTCTAAATCCCCGTCGTCGCCATCTGACCTCATCGCGTCGGCAATGAGATGGTCAACCGTATCACGGAAGTAGGCCACCAGTTCCGAATGCAGCGTGTGAAATTCTGCAAGAACTGTTTTTTCAAACTCAATCGGCTGTACACGCACCATGACTGTAGTGCGGCGTTGACGTGGATAGCGATATGGTTTGACGCCATGTTTCCTGCATAGCGCCACGAAAATCCTCACCGCCCACGCATCAGGCAGCGAATACTTCAACTCAACCTCTTCTTCTTGCGGTGCCTCGTGCAGACGCGTGGTCAAACGGTCAAGCGCAGCACCCGCTGCGGCGCGTTCGCCCTCGGTTGCACCGCGCGAGAACAGCGCCTCAAGCTTTGCCAGCTTTACTCGGATATCTTCCTGTCGTTCCATCTTACCTGCCATCAATTTCGATGGTTTGCTTGCCGGAGCCAGGCAGTCAGGTCAATGCGCAGTTGAGCGAACCCGGAGATTTTCGAAGAGCCGCCGGAGCAGGAACGAGCGTGCTAGGCTCACAATTGTGAAAACCCCGCCCATGGCGAGGTTTTGCCCCAGCGTCGTATGAAGCCCTAACAAGGGGAAGATCAGGATCTGCGTGACGACCGCGACGCCATAGCCGACGATTACGTTGGCTATGGACTCGACAAACGACATGAGGCGCGACTGCTTCATGCGGCCTCGCGTTCCGTTTTCAGCACATCAAATGTCTTGTCACTGCCATCAAGCACTGCCGATTGCCCCGAGAAAGCCTGCCACCGCTCCACAGCAACATCGACATACGCCGGATTGAGCTCAATTCCGTAGCAGACCCGACCCGTGGTCTCAGCCGCGATCAGCGTCGTGCCCGAGCCCATAAACGGCTCATACACCGCCTGCCCCGGGCTTGAGTTGTTCAAGATGGGCCGACGCATGCATTCAACGGGTTTCTGCGTGCCGTGCACTGTTTGGGCATCCTGATCCTTGCTCGGGATTTGCCACAGCGTCGTCTGCTTGCGATCACCCGCCCAGTGGCCTTTGCCAGTCTTTTTCACAGCGTACCAAGCCGGTTCATGCTGCCAGTGATAATCACCGCGGCTCAGCACCAGCCGGTCCTTGGCCCAGATAATCTGCGAGCGGATGTTGAAGCCCGAGGCGATCAGGCTGTCGGCCACGGTCGTCGCATGCAGCGCGCCGTGCCAAACGTAAGCGACGTCGCCCGGGAACAGTGACCAGGCCTCGCGCCAGTCGGCGCGGTCGTCATTTAGCACTTTGCCGGTGCGCTTGGTTTTGGCAGCACCCGCCTGATTGCGCCAGCTCGGGTCATACTCCACACCGTAGGGTGGATCGCTTATAAGCAATAGCGGCTTCACGCCATTCAGAACCCGCTCAACATCGGTCGCAACCGTGCTGTCACCACAAAGCAGTCGGTGGTTGCCAAGGATCCAGAGGTCGCCAGGGCGACTGATTGGATCCTCAGGCGTGTCAGGAATGTCGTCCTCACCCTCCTGCGGGCCAGTGCCGTCATCAAGGCTGTTCATCAGGGCGTTCAGTTCGTCATCCGTGAAGCCTGTCAGCCCGAGATTAAAATCCGCCTCCAGCAAATCCGCCAGTTCGAGGTTAAGCAAGTCCTTGTCCCACTCGGCGTTCTCGCTGGAGCGATTATCCATGATCCGGAATGCGCGGGCCTGGGCCTCGGTCAGCCCCTTGGCGACATGCACCGGTGCGGACTTGAAGCCGAGCTTGCGGGCTGCTTCCAGCCGCGTATGCCCCGCTAGAACCACCATCGCCTCATCGACGACGATGGGCTGTCGCCAGCCAAACTCCTGGATCGAGGCTGCCACCGTGGCGATAGCCTGCGCGTTGTTACGCGGGTTGCGCGCATAGGGAATGATCTGCTCGAGCGGCAGGTCTAAAACGTCCATGGGAATGTCCTTGGAAAGGTGCCGAAACGAAACGGGTTCGGGTCGCGAAACGAAATGGGGTCCGAGGGCCATTTCGTTTCAGGCGTGGTTTGTCAGGCCCTTAGGCCCTTGTTTCTTTGGGTTTGCGTGCAAAGCGAAACGAAACGGGTGTTTTTGAGGGCGTCACTGGGAAAGCGTTGCGCCTCGCCCCCCCGAATACGGTCACGAACAGGAGGGACCCGTTCAATTTCAATGGGTTGCGAGGCAAGATGTTCGTGAAGGAGACGGTTTTGTTGGAAAGCCGGTCACCGGTTGCACTACCTCGAACCACCCATGTCCAGAACGAAAACGGGGAGAGACGTCTTCCCGACGCACTCTCCCCATCATGCCTTTCAGATAGCACGGATTTGTTGCAGATGTCGAGAAGAAAAATGTTGCAAGCCGTTGGAGTCACTGATGATTCAGTCGATCCGCGATCTTGGCCAACGACACCTGCCACCTCCGCCACGCAGTGGTACGATCCACCCCTAATTCGCCACTGATCTCTTTCCATGGGCGGCGGGCCGCCCGCCACCAGATCAAACGGCGTTCGTCCTCGCCGATCCACAGCACCCAATCGAAGGTCTGCTCGAGCCGAGTGATCGCAGAGGTTGAAGGCCAGACCCGCATCGGCTGCGGCTCCATCGCGAGGATCTCCTTTTCCGACCGCACGATCTGCGGCCAGGCGTTGAAGTATCCCTGCACCCTGACCGGCGGCAGCTTGCGCAGGGTGCGGAACGCCTCCTCGAAATGGTCGGCGACGTCGTCGGCGGTCCAGGTGCGATCAGCCATGGCGCACCTCCCTCACCGCGGGCAGCGGCCCGTAGAGCTTGTCACCCAGCTGGCGGACGAGTTCGCGTTCGGGCCAGGTCAGACGTGGGTCATCAAGGGACACGGCGAGCATTCGCTGCTCGTGCCAGCCGTCCCGTTTGACCTGTTCGGCATCGCGGCGCTGGCCGCCGTAGCCTTTGGGGTAGAGCCTCATGCTGCACCTACCTGGTTCTCCAGAGCCCAGTGCAAGATGGCGATGGCGTCGGCCTCGTTGTCGTCCGCTGGGCTGTAACCACGCGCACGGGCGGCGGCGATCATGGCCTCTTTGGAGGCGTTGCCCTTGCTGGTGGCGTGCCGCTTGATCGTGCCCACCGGCACGCCCTCGTAAGGAATACCGCGCAACTCAGCCCATGACGTCAAAGTCGCCATGAGGCCACCGTAGATGTGGCTGGCATCGGTCCCTGCGTGACGGCGCACTTCCTCGAACCAAATCGCATTAATCGGACCGGACAGGCGGTCGAGTTCTGTCAGCCAGTTCGTGAAGCGCAGATAGCGCATGCCGCCGCCATCGAAGCGACCGGGGCGGAAGCTGGCTGTTCCGGTGGTGATAAGACCGTCATAGCCGCGCAGGGCCCAGCCGGTCATGGTGCCAAGATCAAGCGCCAGCACGCAGCGCGGGGTGTTTTCGGGTTGGGTCATGCAGACCTCCTCTTCGCTTTGGCGAGCGAGGCGAGAGGGCCGGCCGGTGAAGGCTGCGGTCTCGCCAGGCCCCGAAGGGTGGTCTGGTCATGTCAG
>CALGTJ010000641.1 GCA_937901435.1 uncultured Rhodobacter sp.
CAAGGTGCGGCGACGATTTCCTCAGGCCCGGTGACCGGGTGGATGGAGGGGATCAGAGTGCCTTGCCGCGATGCCCCAGTGCCCAATTCTGCCGCTTGCTCAATGACTCTGACACTTTGCACACCTGCGCCCTCCAAATACTTCCGGGCCTGGGCTAGCTCGATCGCCGATGCGGCGTCCGACAGATCCCGCAGCCTTTCTTCCTCAAGGCCAGTGGGCCAGGCGACGCAAAGATATTCTCCATCTTTGCATCGTAGGACCGATGTGCGGTTCGAGGCGAATGTTGTGGGCAGACCCAACGATGCGGCCAGGTCCATCAACTCGGAATCCTTCTCCGTCGCGGCGTGAGCGATGGCCTCCAGCTGCGACATCTCCACATGCAGGCCGTCGCCCGTGGCACGTGCTTCGAGGATTGCCGTGATCGCAGCGAAAAGACCGTATGTCGCCGCGTTCGGATCCGACGCCACGAAAGTGGGCGAACCTACAAATTCACCGGTGGCCGGGTCGATTATTCCGGGTTCGAAACCCGAAAGCGCGGACAGCACCAGTCCATAGGCCCGCATCTGCCCCAGTCGCGACGTGCCGCCAAATCCGGACAGCGACAGCAGCACGAGCGCCGGGTTGGCCTTTACCATCGCGTCGTAGCCCAACCCGAGACGCTCCAATGTGCCGGTTGTGAAATTTTCGATAACTAAGTCGGATTGACCGACCAGATCCAGCAGCGCTTCACGGTGTTGTCCTTCCTTCAAATCGAGGGCCAAACCGATTTTGTTGCGATTCAGACCATGGAAAGAATGCGACATCTCGCGCCGGATGAATTCCGGGTACTTGCCCGCCATGCGCTCGACG
The DNA here is from genome assembly GCA_937901435.1 of uncultured Rhodobacter sp. The sequence goes on from CALGTJ010000641.1 coordinate 850, forward strand.
CCGCGTGTCCTATAAAGGTCATACCGTTTAAACCATTCGACCTTGATTACTTCCGCGCCCAGATCGGCCAGGAACTGACCCAGCAGCGGTCCGGACCAGACCCAGCAAAGCTCGATCACCCGGACACCGAGAAGGGGCAGCGCGGCGCTCATTCGTTGATCTCCGCGCCCGGGCTACCTACCTGTGCGTTCCCGCAATGCATTGGTCCAAATACTCGAACTGCTGAGGGCTGGCGAATGATGAAGAGCGCTTTCACGCGGGACCTGGCAAGGTTTGCCGTGCTTTTGATCTGTCCGACTTTACGCTTGGCGTAATCCATGTTCTCGCTCACTATCGATATTGGTTGCGGATCACGAGCTTAATACCGACCGCCGCCACTGGGGGGCCGGCGCGGATATCATTGCGTAGGAGTATCGTACAGGTACAAATATGTTGTCAATTGACAAAAAGGATTTTTTATGGGAAACGCCTGTCGGTGTCCCAGGCCATCCTTGCGGGGATGGACGTCGCGAGAGGACAAATTGACCTGCCGTTCCGTCTTCCCGGTCTCAGGCTTGCACTGAAACGCTTACCACGTCGCGGAAGGAATCGGGGGGCTGCCCGGCGCTGGGCGTGCCAAGTCAAAAGAAAAGAGCTGGCGCTAGCGGACCAGGTTTAGATGGACATCTTCGGCAAGAGTCCACAACGCGTCGAGAATCTCCTGGCGCATCGGTTCTTCCAGCTGAGAATCAACGGCTAAGACACCTAGCGTATGGGTCATCGTTCCATCGGCGTTATAAACCGGGACTGCTAGGGTCGAAACGCCCTCGACAAACCCTTCACAGTCCTCGGCATATCCATTCTTCACGGCCTGAGTGACCTGAACGCGCCAAGTCTCATAGTCGATCGGACGCACCCATTTGACCCTTTCGAAGATGCGTCTGACCTGCTTTTCAGGAATGCCCCCGAACGCCGCGAAGATCCGTCCCGAGGCTCCGGACATAAGCGGCACGCTACCGCCTAGGGTCACCCGGATGGAGATCGTGTTGGACGGGCTGGCAAAGGCAGCCAGTGCGAGGTGCTGAACGTCGATCTTGGAAGTTGCCGTCGCGGTCATGTTGAAGCGATCGGCAATCGACTGAAGCCGGGGCCTGACAAGATCCGCGAAGTTGTTTAGCTTAGCCGCTTTGCGCGCCAGATCGTTGATGCCGCTGCCAAGCTGATAGGTCTTCGAGCCGGGGTCATAGGATACGAATCTCGCGGTCACCAGCTCGCGTAGAATATGTAGGCAGGTGCTGGGGATGACATCCACGGCACGGGAGATCTGGGACAGATTCATTGGAGTGGAGCGATCGGCTAGCTCCCAGAGGATCGATGCAGCACGTCGGACCGCAGGCACCCGTTTGACCTGAGATCTACTCGCTTCTTTATTAGCATCGGTTAAGTCTTCAATTTCATCTTTTTGCATGGTCTAGCTATCCACTGATAGGCTACCTACTCAGAGTCCAGCTTATGGCACTGGGTTCGCACAAGCCGGGCCCTACCGAAAAGTTCGGTGGCATAGATGATTGGAATGCACACATCGTCGCTGTTGTTCGATCTGGCGTCGATGAGAATTTCCATGCTATGCGGCATCTACCGCAACAGCTCCCGCCACGTATGACCCAGATCTCTGCCCAGCACTTGGTAAAGGTACTCCGTCGTCCACACCATGTGTGTATTTGCAATCCTAGTTAGTGTGGTCGCCTCTCTCGTGATCTTTATATCCACTAAACTATACCAGTTACCCATCCCCTACCTAAAGGACGAGTGACTGCGGATCTCCCGTAAGTCAAACGGATTAGCGGCCTGAGCTGTGCAGAAACCGCTCGGCGATTACAAAAATGTCCTCGCAACCACGGACTATTTGGTCCCGAATCCTGTCGCGCTATGGAAGCAGGTTCACGCCGAGCCAAGGACTGTCATACAAGACTTTCAACTGTGGCTCAGGCTAAGTATCGGGCCGCGTCCGAGTTGCATCAGATCCGTGGGACCGAGGCGCGCCGCCACTCTGCCTCATCTCAAAACTAGGATATGACTGAGCGCTTTCCTCAGTCAGGAATTGCCGGAAGCGGATTTGTCCGCCCGCGTAGATGAGACATTTCTGCCGGTACTGACGGTCGACATTCGAGTTGTAGCCTGTAAACCAGGACTGCTCTTTGCCGAATAAAATGCGTCCCGACATCTCATGAACATGCTCGCTCCATGAATCCTCTGCGGCCTGCCGCGCGTTGAAGTAGTCGATCCGGTTATTGAAAAGATACTCCAGCACCCCGGAACACCAGTCCACGGCCTCTTCGATGCCCCTCGGGAAATTCGTTGCCACCGAGCCACTTTGTGGCCCAGCTAGCGTCAGCATGTTCGGAAAGCCAGTAACCCCCAGCCCGTAGACAGTGAGTGGACCGTCGATCCACTTGTCGCGCAGCTTCTGCCCCGCTTCGCCAACGATGTCGATCTTGTCAAACGCGCCGGTCACCGCATCGAACCCAGTGGCATAGATGATGATGTCGAACTGGTGGTGCTCGGCAATCGTCTGGATGCCAGTTTCGGTAATGCGCTGAATAGGTGTTTCCGAAATGTCCACGAGACGCACGTTGGCCTGGTTGTAAACCTCGTAGTACCCCGTCTCCATCGGAACGCGTCGCGTACCGAACCCGTGGTCCTTGGGAACCAGCTTTTCGGCGACATCGGGGTCTCGGACGCGTTCGCGGATCTTCATGGCGACGAATTTCGAGAATTCGGCATTCGCTTCGGTATCCACCAGCGTGTCCTTGAAATTGCCGACCCAAACCCCAAAACCTGGCGAGTTATAAAGTCTCTCCCAGAAAGCTTCTCGCTCTTGCGGATCGACATCCAGCGTACGACGTGGATCAACATCGTGATAAAACCCGCTGGGTGTCTCGCGGCACCTGGCAAAAATTTCGTCATAGCGTTTTTTGATGTCCGCCATTTCCTGGGCGGGTATGGGCGAGTTATTCAGTGGCGCGCACCAGTTTGGTCGCCGCTGGAACACAGTAAGTGAGCCGACCTCGCCGGCGATCGCCGAAATCAACTGAACGCCGGTTGCTCCCGTCCCGATCACGGCAACGCGCTTGCCGGCGAAATTCACCCCTTCGCGCGGCGCATGATAGGTGTGAAAGGACAGTGACTTGAAGCTTTCCACCCCTTCGTACCTGGGTAGCGTGGGCGATGACAGCAGACCGATCGCCGTCAGCAGGAACCGCGTGGTCAGCACGGTCCCGCTATCGGTAGTGATTTCCCAGCCCGACAGGTCCGGCTTCCAGATGGCGGAAGCCAGACGCTGCCTAAACCGCATGTGCTGTCTCAAGTCGAACTTGTCGGTGACGTACTGCAGGTAGCGCTCTGTCTCTTCGCGCGGCGCGAAGTGTTCGCTCCAGTTCCATTCCTCCAAAAGCTCGCTTGAGAACGAGTACCCATAGGTCTCGCTTTCCGAGTCGAAACGGCATCCCGGGTATCTGTTCCAGTACCAGGTGCCGCCGACATCTGAGGCTTGTTCAAGCACCAGAAACCGTTTGCCCATCTGCTGTAATCTATAGGCCTGATAGATGCCGCAAACCCCGGCCCCGATGATGATGGCGTCATACTCGGGTGTGGCCGGGGCTTGATTTTGTATGGAAGCCAAATGTTCAATCTCCACTGCCTTGGCTGATAGGCCTTGGAAGTGCATGTCCCGATTCTGATCAAGCATGCATAACGCCTCAGCCGCTCTAGATTACCAGCCATGGCTTTTGTTGCAAGACAAAACGTGTTGACTAGAGACAGAAATAAAGTATCTTCTTGAGTAACTAGCGGATCGTGTTGCCAAAGCGTCCAGAAAACGGGCAGCAGGGCAGTCTTGCGGGGCGGGGTCAGCATAAAGATATAGAAACCCTCACCCCGGAGAAACTGGCAAGGTAAGGGAGGCGAAATTATGCTCGACGTCCGGTCGGCCTTGTGTCGTGCGATGGTGTGTAACCGAAACAGACCTGCCATTTTGGCGGAAGACTTCGAACTGACATTCGAAGAAGCATGGAAGCGCGGCTGCCAGTTGGCCAACGCGTTGCTGTCTATAGGCCTGAAATCTGGCGACAAGATTGCGGTGTTGGAAGACAACTGCCTTGAAGCATCGGATTTCTTTCTCGCCGCGGCGATCGGCAATTTTGTGCGAGTGCCACTCTATCGCCGCAATTCCGCGGAGGCTCACGCGCACATGATCGGTCACACCGATTGCCGAGCGATAATCGTCGCGGCGGAATACGCGCATGAGGTCGCGCAGTTAAAGGATACGCTCGACCACCTCGAACACGTGATTATTCGGAGCGACGATTACGAGTCGTGGCTGGCCGGGCAGTCTGATGCCGACCCTGACATCGCCATTGATATCGACGATCCTCATCTGATCCGCCACTCTGGGGGAACGACCGGCCGCTCCAAGGGGATGCAGTTCTCCCACCGTCAGTGGATGCGGACCTGCCGCGACTGGTCCTTCTTCCTGCCACGAATCGAGGCTGGAGATTACGGCACGCATGTTGGCCCCATCTCGCATGGATCGGGATATCTTTTTATGCCTATCTGGCTGGCCGGGGGCTGCAACGTTCTGGTCAGAAGGTTCGACCCCGAAGCCTTTGCCGACATGCTGGAACAGTTCGGCGGGTTCACCTTTGCAGTGCCCACGATGCTGAGCGACATGGTCGCGCAAAGCACCAGGAAGCGGGACTTTACCAAGCTGCGGGGCATCATG
>CALGTJ010000642.1 GCA_937901435.1 uncultured Rhodobacter sp.
CTGCGCTTCGCCATCCGCGAAGGCGGCCGTACCGTCGGCGCCGGCGTGGTTGCGACGATCATCGAGTAAACATTGGCCAAGCCCGCGCTGGTCGCGGGCGACGCGCCGTTCCCCGTTCCGGGGAGCCAGACAAAAGGTTCGAAGAAGGTCGGCGATGGTCGTCGGCCCTCCTCTCAACTTCAAGACCCTCGAAGGGGACACCACAATGGCAATGCAAAGCCAAAATATCCGGATCCGCCTGAAGGCGTTCGATTACCGGGTGCTGGACGCCAGCACTCAGGAAATCGTCAACACTGCCAAGCGCACCGGGGCAACCGTTCGCGGCCCGATCCCGCTGCCGAACAAGATTGAAAAATTCACCGTTCTGCGTGGTCCCCACGTTGACAAGAAGTCCCGCGACCAGTGGGAAATCCGCACACACAAGCGGCTTCTTGACATCGTCGACCCAACGCCACAGACCGTGGACGCGCTGATGAAGCTCGACCTCGCCGCTGGCGTTGACGTGCAGATCTCGGTCTAAAGGGAGCATCTGAATATGTTGCGCTCTGGCGTTATCGCGAAAAAGGTGGGCATGACCCGTCTTTTCATGGAAGACGGAAAACAGATCCCTGTGACCGTGCTTCAACTCGACAAATTGCAGGTTGTGGCCCAACGGACCGCTGAGAAGGATGGCTATAGCGCTGTTCAGCTTGGTGCTGGTTCGGCCAAAGCCAAACGCACAAGCCAAGCCATGCGCGGTCACTTTGCCGCTGCCAAGGTAGAGCCTAAGCGGAAGATTGCGGAATTTCGCGTCTCTCCTGAGAACCTGATCAATGTTGGCGAAGAAATCATCGCCAGCCACTATTTCGAGGGTCAATTCGTTGACGTTTCGGGCACGTCGATCGGTAAGGGTTTTCAGGGCGCGATGAAGCGTTGGAATTTTGGCGGTCTGCGGGCCTCGCACGGTGTCTCGATCAGCCACCGCTCGCACGGCTCGACAGGTCAGTGTCAGGATCCGGGCAAAGTCTTTAAGGGCAAGAAGATGGCCGGTCACATGGGTGCTGCCCGTGTCACCACCCAGAACCTTCAGGTTATCAAGACCGATACAGACCGTGGCCTGATCATGGTCAAGGGCGCTGTTCCCGGTTCCAAGGGTGGTTGGGTCACAATCAAGGACGCCGTCAAAAAGGCCACACCTGAGAACGTGATTTACCCCGCCGCGCTGAAATCTGCTGCTGATGAGGCCGAGAAACTGGCCGCAGAAGCTGCAGCACAGGCCGAAGCCGAAGCAAAAGAAGCTGAAGCCGCAGCCGCCGCAGAGGCCGCAGCCGCCGAAGAGGCTGCGCTGAACCAAGCCGAAGCGGAAATCGCTGCTGACAAGAAAGAAGGCGACGAATGAAACTTGACGTCATCAATCTCGACGGTGGGAAAGCCGGCGATGTAGATCTGGGCGAGGATATCTTTGGCCTTGAACCACGTGCCGACATCCTGCACCGCGTCGTCCGCTGGCAGCGCAACAATGCGCAGGCTGGCACTCACAAGGTGAAGACCCGGTCTGAGACCAGCTATTCCACCAAAAAGATCTATCGCCAAAAGGGCACCGGCGGCGCACGCCACGGTGACCGGAACGCGCCGATCTTTCGCGGTGGTGGTATCTACAAGGGTCCGACCCCTCGCAGCCACGGCCACGACCTGACCAAAAAGTTCCGCAAACTGGGTCTGCGTCACGCTCTGTCCGCCAAAATGGCGGCCGGTGAGTTGGTCATCATTGAGAATGCAGAAGCTGACGGCAAGACATCGTCGCTTGCCAAGCAGATCAAGAACCTCGGCTGGAAGCGCGCGCTGATCATCGACGGTGCAACCGTGAACGAAGGCTTTGCGAAAGCAGCAGCCAACATTCAGGGGCTGGACGTTCTGCCATCGATGGGCGCCAACGTATATGACATCCTCAAGCGTGACACTCTGGTGCTCACAAAGGCGGGCGTCGAAGCACTGGAGGCTCGTTTGAAATGAGTGTCGAAGCAAAACACTACGACGTGATCCGCAAGCCGATCATCACCGAAAAAGCGACGATGGCATCCGAAAACGGTGCCGTTGTGTTCGAGGTCGATATCGCGGCGAACAAACCCCAGATCAGAGAGGCCGTCGAGAGCCTCTTTGGTGTCAAGGTCAAAGCGGTCAACACCACGATCACCAAAGGCAAGCAAAAGCGTTTCCGGGGCCAGTTGGGTCGCCGCAAGGACGTTAAAAAGGCCTATGTCATGCTCGAAGATGGCAACACGATCGACATCTCGACCGGTCTGTAGGCTGACAGATTGATCAACGATCAGACCCCGGTTGCGGAAGCGGCCGGGGTCTTGCTTTTGGTTCAGTCTTTGCGCTCCTGAAGGGTGTCAGCGACCAAGGCATTGGCATGTCCGTGCCCCATGGCGTGATGAGCCTTCAGCCAGGCGACCAGTTCCATGTACTTTTACCCGGACTGTTCCCGGATCAGGATTTTCCATTCGGCGATAGTGCGTCCGTATTTGGCCTCTATGGCCGGAAAATAGGACGCCGGCCCCTTTTTATTCTCACTCACTTGTTCTCCGCGCTCCCTCTTCTCATTCTAATGGAAGATGGCCAGAGAAGGCGCCCTGATGCAATCCTCAAGCCGCGCTCTGACGCATACGACGCTTTCGCGGCACAACCACTTGACCCTACCGCATCTCTCTCTTAAACGGACCCATCGGCAAAGCCCCGGATTCGTCCGGGGCTGTGCTTTTGAGGAAGGTGCGTGACCTGACGCGCTTAAGATCTGGGACCTTCGGGGCCCTTTAACGCCGGCGGGCCTATCCCGCCGACCAAGCAAACGGAAGACAGAAAGCATGGCACTCAAGTCGTATAAACCGACGACGCCTGGCCAGCGTGGGCTGGTTCTGATCGACCGTTCGGAGCTTTGGAAAGGCCGCCCGGTCAAGTCCCTCACAGAGGGTCTGACCAAAAATGGCGGACGGAACAACACCGGACGGATCACGATGCGCCGCAAGGGCGGGGGCGCAAAGCGTCTCTATCGTATCGTGGATTTCAAGCGTCGGAAATTCGATATCAATGGTATTGTCGCGCGGATCGAATATGACCCGAACCGCACCGCCTTTATCGCCCTGATCCAGTATGACGATGGCGAGCAGGCCTATATCCTGGCCCCCCAGCGTCTGGCGATTGGCGACAAGGTTGTGGCCTCGGCCAAAGCAGACATCAAGCCGGGCAACGCGATGCCCTTCTCTGGCATGCCCATCGGCACAATCGTGCACAATGTGGAAATGAAAGAGGGCAAGGGCGGCCAGATCGCTCGTGCCGCCGGCACCTACGCCCAGTTCGTCGGTCGTGACGGGTCTTACGCTCAGATCCGCCTGTCCTCGGGTGAACTGCGTCTGGTGCGTCAGGAATGTATGGCCACCGTCGGTGCCGTGTCCAACCCCGACAACTCGAACCAGAATATCGGTAAGGCCGGTCGCAACCGTCACAAGGGCATTCGCCCCTCTGTACGTGGTGTGGTTATGAACCCGGTCGATCACCCGCATGGCGGTGGTGAAGGCCGGACCTCTGGTGGTCGTCACCCAGTGACGCCATGGGGCAAGCCGACTAAGGGTGCACGCACTCGGAACAAGAACAAAGCGTCCAGCAAGCTTATCGTCCGCTCGCGTCACGCCAAGAAGAAGGGCCGCTAAGTATGAGCCGCTCCGTCTGGAAAGGGCCTTTTGTCGACAGCTACGTGCTGAAGAAGGCCGAAAAAACCCGCGAGTCGGGCCGCAACGAGGTCATCAAGATCTGGTCGCGCCGCTCTACCATCCTGCCGCAGTTCGTTGGTCTGACCTTCGGCGTTTATAACGGCAAAAAGCACATTCCGGTGAACGTGTCCGAGGACATGATTGGCCAGAAGTTTGGTGAATATTCGCCAACGCGCACCTATACCGGTCACGCGGCTGACAAAAAAGCGAAGAGGAAATAAGCCATGAGCAAGGAAAAGAATCCTCGCCGCGTGGCGGACAACGAAGCGATGGCAAAGGTTCGCATGCTGCGCACATCGCCTCAGAAACTCAACCTCGTTGCCGCGCTGATCCGTGGCAAGAAGGTCGACAAGGCGCTGAACGATCTGACGTTCTCGAACAAGCGGATCGCAGGCGACGTCAAGAAATGCCTTCAGTCGGCTATCGCCAACGCCGAAAACAACCACAACCTTGACGTCGATGAACTAGTCGTCGCCGAGGCCTATGTGGGCAAGAACATGACCATGAAACGCGGTCGTCCGCGGGCGCGTGGCCGGTTCGGCAAGATCATGAAGCCGTTTTCGGAACTGACGATTCTTGTGCGTCAGGTAGAAGCTGTCGGGGAGCAAGCCTAATGGGTAACAAAACCAATCCGATCGGCATGCGCCTTCAGGTCAACCGGACCTGGGACAGCCGTTGGTATGCGGATACCAAGGACTACGGCAACCTGTTGCTGGAAGACCTGAAGATGCGTGAATTCATTCACGAAGAGTGCAAGCAGGCGGGCATCAGCCGTGTGATCATCGAGCGTCCGCACAAAAAGTGCCGCGTCACGGTTCACACGGCACGCCCCGGTGTGATCATCGGCAAAAAAGGCGCCGATATCGAGACCCTGCGCAAGAAACTGGCCGCTTTGACTGCCAGCGAACTGCACCTGAACATCGTCGAAGTGCGCAAGCCAGAGCTTGACGCACAACTGGTTGCAGAGAGCATTTCTCAGCAGCTGGAACGCCGGGTCAGCTTTCGTCGTGCGATGAAGCGGGCCGTGCAGAACTCTATGCGCATGGGCGCGCTTGGCATTCGTGTGAACGTTGCCGGTCGTCTGGGCGGTGCAGAGATTGCGCGGACCGAATGGTATCGTGAAGGCCGTGTGCCGCTGCACACGCTTCGCGCTGACATCGACTATGCGACCGTCCGTGCCACGACGCCTTACGGCATCATCGGCATCAAGGTCTGGATCTTCAAAGGCGAGATCATGGAACATGATCCAGCAGCCCGTGACCGTAAGCAGCAAGAGCTGCAAGACGGTCCAGCACCTCGCGGTGCGGGCGGCGGTCGCCGGAACTAGGAGTAGTATAAGATGCTTCAGCCAAAGCGCACTAAATTCCGCAAGCTCCACAAGGGCCGGATCTCGGGCGAGGCCAAAGGCGGCTCTACCCTGACGTTCGGGACCTATGGGCTTAAATCCACAGAGCCAGAGCGTGTGACAGCGCGTCAGATCGAGGCCGCTCGTCGTGCCATGACGCGTCACATGAAACGTCAGGGCCGCGTCTGGATCCGGATTTTCCCGGACACACCAGTGACGTCCAAGCCCGTCGAAGTACGGATGGGTAAAGGTAAAGGTTCTGTTGATTACTGGGCCTGCAAGGTCAAGCCAGGGCGCATCATGTTCGAGATTGATGGCGTCAACGAAGTCATCGCGCGCGAGGCCCTGCGCCTTGCCGCTATGAAGCTGCCCGTCAAGTGCCGCTTTGTGGTCCGCGAAGACTGGTAAACCTCGCACTTACCGACACGATCTGGGCCCCTGTCTGAAAAGGCGGGGGCCTTTTTCTTTGCCCAGCGGCGGCGACCCACAGACATCAGGACACCAACCGTCTTGA
>CALGTJ010000643.1 GCA_937901435.1 uncultured Rhodobacter sp.
ACTGTGAGAGCGTTTTTTCCGCTGCGGGCGCTTTTAGCACCGAAGTTTCTGCATATGCCCGATTTTGTGCGCCAGGCCATAGGCAGAAACCGGCCATTCAAGCACATTGCGGCTAATAATTCGTGCTTACAAAACAACTTACTGACTTAGCGGGTATTTCCATTAGCCACGCATGATGCCGTTTGTGGGATCATATGGACCTGCGCCGATCACAGTTGTGGGCACCGGTTTACCGATCACATCAACGGTCATTTTAGTGCCTATTTCGGCATGCTCTGGGCTCACAAACCCATATGCTAGGTTCATTCCCAAACGGTGTCCCCAATCACCCGATGTAATGGTACCGGTCACGCGGCCCCCCACTTTCACGGAAGCGCCGCCCTGAGCAGGCGCGTGGGTACAATCAATATGCAGTGACGCCAATTTTTTTCGGGGGCCTGTTGCAACACGTTTTGATAGTGCAGCCTTGCCGATAAAGTCGGGTTTATTCATTTTGACGAAACGCTCAAGACCTGTTTCGAAGGGATCAAATTCTGTCAGCAAGTCAGACTTCCAATGCAAGAAACCCTTCTCTAGCCGCATTGAGTCAACAGCGCGCGCACCAAATATTTTAAGACCTTGCGCGTCACCTGCTGTGCGCAATGCAGTATATGCTGCATAAAGCGCGTGGTTAGGCACATGAATTTCATACGCCAATTCGCCTGAAAAGCTGACGCCAAGTACGGTTGCGGGCGCGAAACCAATGAAACATTCCCGAACGGTTAGCCAAGGAAATGCGTCGCGTGACCAATCGCCCCGCGAACAAGCGGATAAAACGTCGCGGGCTTTGGGACCAGCCAACACCAGAATGGTTTGATCATTGGTTAGGCTTTTAACCTGAACGTCGAGTGCGGGATCAAGATGCCCGCATAGCCAATCCATATCGTGATATTCTGCCGCCGCTGCAGACCCGTACCAGACGCGATCCGGTCCTCGGTCAGATGCGGGGATATTGGCGATTGTCGCCTCGCCTTTGACCATGCCGTGACGGTTCAACAGGTAACCAAGCCCGACGCGCGCCGCCTTTTTAGTGACGTTGCCGCAAAACATGCGATCCAAAAACGCATGACGATCTGCGCCTGTAATTTCAAATCGATTAAAGCCGTTCACTTCGCAAAGGCCAACGTTTTCCTGCACGTTTTTGACTTCGCCAGCGATGACGTTAAAGGCTTCGTCGAAGTGAAAGCCAAGGGTGGGCTGAAAATCAGAGGATGGTTTGATGTAATCAACCCGTTCCCAGCCATTCACGATGGTAAATTCTGCGCCTTCGGCGGCCAAGACAGGTGTTAAAGATGTGGTTTTTGCGCCGCGACCTGCCGAGCGGTGTTCATGGGGAAAGTGGAACCGGAATTCGTTTTGGTAGTCCTCGATCGCTTTGAGCGCGGTCAGTTCTACATTGGCGTGGCCAGTAAAACGGCGTGGGTCGATGCACCAAGTGTCATACTGTGCCTCGCCGTGCACAATCTGCTGAGCCAACAGCCAGCCGTGACCGCCGCCTTCGCCCAATCCGGCGCGCAGACCGATGATGCAATAAGCGTTGCGCTTGCCTGGAATGGGGCCGACCAAAGGCGCTCCGTCGATGGTATATGTGATCGGACCATTGACGATGTTCTTGATACCGACTTCGGACAAGACAGGCATACGTTTAAAAACGCCCTCTAATACGTCCATCACACGGTCCAGATCGTTCGGGCACAACGCATTAACAAAATTAGGATCAATGCCGTCCATACCCCAGGTTTTGCAAGCTTGTTCGTAAAAGCCAATAAGCAGGCCGCCTTTTTCCTGACGGCTGTAGAAGTCACTTATAGGACAGCGCAGCAGTGGCATCCGGTGGCCAGCATCTGCGATTGCAGGAATATCCTCGGTCACGAAATACTGATGTTCCATCGATGCGACGGGGTGATGAACACCCATCATCGCCCCAACCTCATTAACGCGGTAGCCGCCCGCATTCACGACGATATCGCAATCAATGTCGCCGCACTCGGTATGTACGGTCCATGTATCATCTTTGTGCTGGGTCAAGTCAGTGACGGGCGTGTTTCGGTACACCTCGGCACCGGCTTTGCGAGCCCGGCGGGCAAGCGCCTGACACAAAGAGGCAGGATCAATATCGCCATCGTTGCCATCCCAAAGACCACCCATCAGGTTGTCGGTTGAAATCAGCGGGTGGCGGCGTGCACATTCGGCTGCGTCGAGCACTTCAAATTCAACATCCATGCCCTGCGCCATGGATGCAAAATGCGCATAGCCATCCATCTGTGCGCGGGTATTGGCAAGACGGATGCCACCATCGCCGTGACGATAGCTGACAGGATAATCTGCATCATCACGCAGTTCTTTATATAAATTAATCGAATGTGTCTTCAGCCCCACCATCGTCTGGTTCATACCAAAGTTCGTCACCTGCGCTGCGGAATGCCACGTTGTGCCAGATGTCAGTTCGTTGCGTTCGATCAAGACAACATCCGACCAACCTTCTTGCGTCAGGTGATACAGCGTCGAACAGCCAGCAATCCCGCCCCCGATAACAACAACTTTGGTGCGTGATTTCATATGAGCTCTCCCAATAAAAATTTTTATTCAAGTGTGTTGTTGTACGTGTTGTGGTCAACAAAACTTATATTAATTCGAAATTTTCAAAATGTACTTTTATATATTTAGAAAATTTAGGGCGCTATATCGGCGCCTTAAGTGAATCTCTGTATATTGCTGTGATGTAATTATAAGCAGGAAGGCCGCCCCTATGACGGATATATCAAAAATGACTTCCGGACGCAGCGGTGGGCGGGCACAACGTCTGAAAAAGCGCGCGGCAAAACCTAATATTAATCCCTGTTCACCTGGTCAGTTTGGAGGAATGTATAAACCCCTATCGCAACCAGATCTTGAGAACATTTTTGACACGGCGCTGCGGCTTTTATCGGAACTTGGCATGGGTGAAATCCCCAATAGGCTGCGACAGGACCTTCTGACCGCTGGCGCACAAGACAGCGAAGCAGGACGAGTCGTTTTTCCCAGATCCTTGACTGAAGATGCAATAGCCAAAGCTGCCAAAACATTTGTTCTGCATGGGCGTGACGAAACCCGTTCTATCGAAGTGGGGGGAAGCAAAGTTTATTTTGGAACTGGGGGTGCTGCCGTTCAAACGCTTGATTTGGACAGCGGGACATACCGCCCATCGACGCTTGCTGATCTGCATAATTTCACGCGCCTTCAGGATACTTTGGCCAATGTAAGCTGGTATACGAGGTGCTGCGTTGCGACCGACGTGCCGAGCAACTTTGATCTCGACGTCAACACGGCTTACGCCCTGCTCCTAAACACGACGAAACCAACAGCCACCTCGTTTACATTGGCCGAATATGTAGCGCCCATCGTCAAAATGCTAGACATCGCTGCCGGTGGCAAAGGTGCGTTTTCTAAACGTCCTTTTATGAAAGCGCACATAAGCCCCGTCATTTCCCCAATGCGCTACGGCGAGGATGCCGTAGACGTTGTTTATGAATGCATCAAACATAATATTCCAATGTCTTGTATTACGGCCGCTCAAGCCGGTGCAACCGCGCCCGCAACGATGGCCGGATTTCTTGCACAATCCTTGGCAGAAACACTCGCTAGTTTAATCATGATTCACGCCATTAAGCCGGGATACCCGATGGTGTTTTCTAACTGGCCATTGGTTGTCGACCTACGCACGGGGGCGTTCGCCGGTGGAAGTGGCGAAAGTGCATTGCTCAACGCAGCGTCTGCACAGCTTTCAAACTGGATTGGGCTTCCATCGGGTGTGGCCTGTTCAATGACCGACGCCAAAGCGATTGACGCGCAATACGGTGCGGAAAAGGGGCTAACATCACTTGCCGCTGCCCTCGCTGGTGGCAACCTTATCTATGAAAGCTCAGGCATGACTGCATCGCTGTTAGGCGCTAGCTTTGAAGCGTTTGTACTAGACGACGAGATGCATTCAAACACCTACCGTATCTTGCGAGGCATCGAAGTGAGCGAGGAAAACTTAGGCTTTGATGCGATTAACGAAGCCGTTTTGGGGCCAGGGCATTTTCTAGGCGGAGCGCATACAATTTCCGCGATGGAACGGGATTATTTCTATCCATCGCTCGCGGACCGGATTGAACCACAAAGCTGGGCCGAGAACGGAGCGAAGAGTGCTTGGGCCGTCGCCACCGAACGGGTACGAGGTATCCTCGCAACGCACCATCCTGAATATCTCTCTTCAGATCAAGACGCCATGATCCGCAGTCAGTTCAAGATTCTCTGACGCTATTTTAGGAATTTGCCTTTAAAGGCAACAGGCACAGCTCATCTCTTAGCCACGGCATCGCCTCGGTCGCAGGATTGATTAGACGCATTTCGATGAGATTTCGCATCGCCGCATTGATGGTTCCGACAATTTCGTCAGCGCATTCTTCGCGCGCGAATAGCGACAGATGACGCGCAAAGCCCTTTGCAGGAAACGCGTGCAGTTGGACTTGTTTGTGAAACCTTCGGGCTCGAAAGTAGCAGGCTGGTGTCGTCACTGCCCAACCTGCACCAGCCGCAATCATCGCCATCATTGTTTGGTTACTTTCAATTTCAAATCTGACGGGAATCTCAATGTTCAAGCGTCGCAACTGCGCTGCGATCTGCTTTCTGATCTGTTGATCTTTTGCGTAGTGTAGCATTGTCAGCTCCGCCGATCCCGCCAGAAAACTTTCTGGGCGGATTGTTGAATTTGCAGGCACAGCCAATACAAAGGGATCGCGAAGCATGGGAAATTCTTTTAACTGGTCAGTATTATTGTTGGGACTACTCGCGATGCCGATGTCTAAGGAGTGACCCTGCAACATGTCCAATATTTCGCTGCTCGACCGCATATAGTGGGCAAAGTCACATTTGGGCATGCCATTCGCCAATAGCACCGCCAATTCTGGTCCAATATCACTATCGAAGTCTTCAATAAGGCCAAATTTTAGATGGCGAGCTTCGGTCATATTACCAAGAGTTACTTCAGTCTGTGCCATTCGGATTAGCTTTAACGCTTCATCGATATTTTTAAAAAACACAGCGCCCACTGGTGTGAGTAGCATCGGTCGTCGCGCATGGTTCAGAAGGGTGACCCCCAGTTGTGCTTCAAGACTTCGCAAATGATGAGAGACGGTGCTAATCGATAATCCGGCTTCGCGCGCAGCAGCTTGAACTGATCCATGGCAAGCCACTAAGTGGAAAACCTCAAGCCACTTCAGGCTTATGTGCGACATGTTCATGGCTTTCTCTTCATTCGTGTTGGCATCCTCAACAATGATTTCCCGTATAGCAAGCCCTTCAATATACAGTTCAAAAAACACGGCAGGGTTAAAAAGTAAACGCACCGCAATTGGAAATTACTTTACCAAGCGAAAAGGCTGTCTGATCTAAGTCGATGAATGGCAACAACGTTTGCGTATCGTCTGTTGCGACAGTAATCAGCAAAAGGTCAGTTTGAGATCGACAACGATCAAGGAATCTGAATGGCCGTTTTAGCGACTTAAACTGCATCGCAGCATAAACATGCTGCAACCGCAAACA
>CALGTJ010000644.1 GCA_937901435.1 uncultured Rhodobacter sp.
CCGATGGGCCCGAGTTCGAGATCGTCGATGCCGATCCGCGCCGGATCAAGCGGCTTCGCGTCCGGCTTCATCCCCAGCCCCGCCCGGTTGTTGATGGCTAACCTTTGGGGGGCCTTGGGCAAACGCCCGGCTTTGATCGCTTTTGCTGCGGGGCTTGTCGCGGCAGGGGGGCAGGCCCCCGTGTCGCTGCCTTGGCTGACATTGGCCGGACTGGCGGTGGCCTACCTGTTGTTCACCAAAGACCTGCGCACCAAACGCGCCGCGTGGATCGGCTGGGCCTTTGGCACAGGTTATTTTGCCGCCGCCCTGAGTTGGATCGTAGAGCCTTTCATGGTCGACCCGGTCCGCCACGGCTGGATGGCCCCTTTTGCGCTGATCGGTCTGGCGGGGGGGCTGGCGTTGTTCTGGGCGCTGGCCTTTGGACTGGCAGCAAAGGCCGGCGCAGAGGCTGGTGCAAAGGCCGGCGCAGAGGCCGAATGGCGGCGGGCGCTGGCGTGGGCCGCGCTGTTAAGCGCGGCTGAACTGACGCGATCCTACGTGTTCACCGGATTCCCATGGGCCTTGATCGGTCATGTCTGGGTCGGCTGGGCACCAATGCAACTGGCCGCATGGGTCGGCCCGTTAGGCTTGACCCTTCTGACGGTCTTGCCGGTGGCGCTGGGCGTGGTTGCATTTCAACGCAAAACGCCAGCCCTGCTTGCGGTTTTCGCGGTCTGTGCCGGGCTCTACGGCTTTGGCCTTTGGCAGCAGGCGCAGCCCATGCCAGAGGTGGAAAATGCGCCGATTGTGCGCTTGGTGCAGCCCAACGCAGCACAGCACCTGAAATGGGATCCGGATTACGCCCCGCTGTTCTTTCGCGATGCGGTGGACTTTACGCGCGCCCCCGCCACGCTGCGCCCGGACCTGATCATCTGGCCCGAAACCGCGGTGCCCGTCTTGCTGGAACGCGCCGAGGCAGCGTTTCAGCGGATCACCGCCGCTGCCGATGGTGTGCCGCTGGTGCTGGGCATCCAGCGCTATGACGGGATCCTGGCCTATAACTCGCTGGTCTATCTTGATGCGCAAGCAGAGCTGACCGCGCTTTATGACAAGCACCATCTGGTCCCGTTTGGCGAATACCTGCCCGGCTCTGGCCTGTTTTCCAACACCCGGCTGGCGGGGCTGGTGGGCGATTATGGATATAGCGCGGGGCCGGGGGCGACGCTGGTTGATCTTGGCGCTCTGGGTCGGGTTCTGCCGCTGATCTGCTACGAGGCGATCTTTCCTCAGGATGTGCGCGCCGCCCCCGAACGCCCAGACTGGCTGCTGCAAATCACCAATGACGCATGGTTCGGAACGCTGTCCGGCCCCTATCAACACCTCGCCCAAGCCCGTTTGCGCGCCGTTGAATTCGGCCTGCCCTTTGTGCGCGCGGCCAATACCGGCGTCTCTGCGGTGATCGACGCACGTGGCAAGGTGACGGGTTTTTTGCCCTTGGGGCAGGCGGGATATCTGGACGCGGCCCTGCCGCCCGCCTTGCCCGAAACCCTCTATGCGCGGACGGGCGATGCGCCTGTGACCCTGTTCTTGGCGCTGCTTGGCGGGCTTGTTTTCGCCTTAAGGGCGAGAAAACAGATTGACGCGCCCAGACCAGCCCGTTAACCCACTCCGATACGCTGCCACAACGGCTTCCTGACGTGGCGGGTTATAACCAATGGAGCACGTATGTCCCGACAGAATTATATTTTTACCTCTGAATCCGTTTCAGAGGGGCACCCTGATAAAGTGTGCGACCGGATCTCTGATGCGGTTTTGGATGCCTTCCTTGCCGAAGACCCGTTCAGCCGGGTTGGCTGTGAAACCTTTGCAACAACGAATCTGGTGGTCGTTGGCGGCGAAGTGCGCGGACCGGGGGCGGTTCTGCAACGCGTCGAAGAGATTGCACGCGAGTGCGTCAAGGACATCGGCTATGAGCAGGATCGCTTTCACTGGGCGAATATGGAAGTGCGCAATGTGCTGCATGGCCAGTCCGTCGAGATCGCGCAGGGTGTCGATGCCAGCGGCAACAAGGACGAGGGTGCGGGCGATCAGGGCATCATGTTCGGCTATGCCTGCCAGGAAACGCCAGAGCTTATGCCAGCCCCGATCCACTATTCGCACGCGATGCTGCGCCGTCTGGCCGAAGTGCGCAAGGACGGGACAGAGCCGGCACTTGGCCCGGACGCCAAATCGCAGCTGACTGTGCAATACCGTGACGGCAAGCCTGTCGGCGTGACCTCGATCGTGTTGTCCACGCAGCATGTGGACGCGGCGTTGAGCAGTGCGGATGTGCGCGCCATTGTCGAGCCTTATATTCTTGAGGTGCTGCCAAATGGTTGGGTGACACCGGCCACGGAATGGCACGTGAACCCGACCGGGAAATTCGTCATCGGCGGGCCTGATGGTGACGCTGGTCTGACCGGGCGCAAGATCATCGTGGACACCTATGGTGGGGCGGCGCCTCATGGCGGCGGCGCGTTTTCGGGCAAAGATCCGACAAAGGTGGACCGCTCTGCGGCCTATGCTGCGCGCTATCTGGCCAAGAACGTGGTCGCCTCTGGCATGGCGCAACGCTGCACCCTGCAACTGAGCTATGCGATTGGCGTGGCCAAGCCGCTGTCGATCTATGTGGACACCCACGGGACGGGCGAAGTGTCCGAAGAGGCTATCGAAAAGGCCGTGGCGCAGTGCATGAACCTGACCCCGCGCGGGATTCGCGAGCATTTGCAGATGAACCGTCCGATCTTTTCGCGCACCGCAGCCTACGGGCACTTTGGCCGCATGCCGGATGAGGATGGCGGGTTCAGCTGGGAAAAGACCGATCTGGTGGACGCGCTCAAGGCCGCCGTCTGATCTGTTTTTCAGCAGCACGTGACCACATTGAGGCGAGCCCAAGGGCGCGCTTCTTTGTTTTTTGGCGCAGCGGTGCTGCGGGCCGGGTTGTGAGGGCGTGATCCGAATCTGACCGTTGCACAGGTCTTGTTTACCGATTTCCGTTATATTCCTTGACTTAATCCCGCATCGCCCGCATACGCCTCTCAACACCTGTGATCTGCCGCGTGAGCAGACGCTGCGCCATGCGCCGCGAGAGTCCGGGTGTTGTCGAAAAGTTTCCCACATCACGCAGGGGGGCTGGTGCCGAAGCAGCCAATGGACAGACGGTCCGAGGCCAGAGCTTTGGCGCAACCCTGAACGCGCGGGCTGCCCGATTTGGGTCGGCCCACACTTTCGTATGTATGTCCCCGCAGGCAGGATGCCCGGGGCGAAAGGACCGATCCGCAATGGATTTTGATATGCTGGGGCTGTCGCCCCGTCTTGTGGCCAAGCTGGCCGAGTTGAACATTACCGAACCGACCCCGATTCAGGCGCAGGCGATCCCGCATGCGATGAACGGACGCGACGTCATGGGGCTGGCCCAGACTGGCACCGGGAAAACGGCGGCCTTTGGTCTGCCGCTGATCCACACATTGACCAAAGCGGGCGTCAAGCCTGCGCCAAAGACCGCGCATGGTCTGGTGCTGGCCCCAACCCGCGAGTTGGCCAAACAGATCGCGGACAATCTGGCCGATTTCACCAAAGGCTCGCATCTGAAGGTGACGCTGGTCGTGGGGGGGCAGTCGATCAACCGCCAGACCGAGAACCTCAAGCGCGGAGTTGATCTGCTGATCGCAACGCCGGGCCGTCTGATGGACCTGATCGACCGGCGCGCCGTGTCGCTGAGCGAGACCAAGTTTCTGGTGCTGGACGAGGCTGACCAGATGCTGGACCTCGGCTTTATCCACGCGCTGCGCAAGATTGCGCCATTGCTGGCGGCAGATCGTCAGACCATGCTGTTCTCGGCCACCATGCCGAAACAGATGTCCGAACTGGCCAGCGCCTTTCTCAACAGTCCCGTGCGGGTCGAGGTGGCGCGCCCGAACCAGACCGCCGACAAGGTTACGCAGGCGGTGCATTTCATCGGCCAGACCGAAAAACAGGGACTGTTGATGGAACTGCTCAAAGAGCACAAAGAGGAGCTGACGCTGGTTTTTGCGCGCACCAAGCATGGCGCAGAGCGGCTGATGAAGAACCTTGACCGCGCCGGGTTCGCCGCAGGCTCGATCCATGGCAACAAGAGCCAGGGCCAACGGGATCGCGCGATCAAGGCGTTCAAATCCGGTGAGATCAAGGTTCTGGTTGCCACGGATGTGGCCGCACGTGGCATTGATATCGAGGGTGTCGGCTATGTCTATAACTTCGATATGCCCAATGTGGCGGAGAACTATGTGCACCGCATTGGCCGCACCGCACGTGCCGGGCGTTCTGGCAAGGCGATTGCGTTTTGCGCACCTGCCGAGATGGGCGAATTGAAAGCGATCGAAAAGATCGTGAAAGAACCTATCACCGTGGCAAGCGGGTCGCCCTGGCAGATCGCGGGCGAAAAGGCCAAGCCTGCGCGCGCGCAACAGCGTCGTCGTCGGCCTGCTGGTGGTGGCGGGCAGGGTGGTCAACGCCGCCGGGCGGCTTAACCCTCTGAGGTTGTCCAGATCTGGATAAAAGAACGAGCCTGCCGATTTCGGCGGGCTCTTTTTTTGAGTGATCAGTGCCCTTTATGGCCTGCTTTTCCAGGACCGCTGAATGCAAACGCCTTGCTGT
>CALGTJ010000645.1 GCA_937901435.1 uncultured Rhodobacter sp.
CCGAATGCAACGGTTGCCAATTATTTTCCGGCACCTCGTCAACCTTGGCCATATGCGGAACCTCTGTCACAAGTTTCCGCCGCAAGGCCGCAAGCGAATCATACGGCAGTGTTGCGCCAAGTTCAGCCGAGAGCGCCCGTAGGATCGCCCAGTTTTCCTTGGCCTCCCCCGGAGGGAAACTGGCGCGCAAAGCAAGCTGTGGCCGCCCCTCGGTGTTCACGAAGACACCCTGTTCTTCTGTATAGGCAGCGCCCGGAAGGATAATATCAGCGCGATGCGCGCCACGATCCCCATGGCTGCCTTGATAAATCACGAAAGTCCCGGCACCAATGTCACCCTCATCCGCGCCAAGGTTATAGATCACCTCTGCCCCTTCAAGCGCAGCCTCTATGCCACCATCAGTCACCGCATTCACATCCAGTGCACCAACCCGGCTTGCCGCCGTGTGCAGCACCATGAATTTTGACTGTCCTGCCTCGGCCATGGTCATCGCAGTGCCCAGAACAGCCTCGCCATCAGTGGCCTGCAGAGCGCCCTGCCCGATAATCATCACGCCGGGCGTGCCATGTTTGTCCGAATGATCCATCGCCGCGATCTGTGCCAAAGCGGCGCGATCTGTTCCAAGATGTGTATAATCATATGTCAGATCAACGGCCTCACCGATCAGCGCAACTTTCGCACCATTCAGCCAGGC
Source organism: uncultured Rhodobacter sp. (assembly GCA_937901435.1). Next base: position 695 of record CALGTJ010000645.1, read on the forward strand.
TTTGCGAATTCGGGCGTTCAGGACCGGGGCCTCGTCGCGGGGATTCGTGCCGATCAGCAGGATCATCTTGGCGCTGTCGATGTCCTCGATCAGCGCATTTCCCACATAACCCGACCGATTCCCGCGCGGCAGCTTGGCGCCATCCGTGCGGCATTCGACAGAGCCACCCTGACCTTCGATACACTCCTTAAGTGCATAGGCCGCCTCGACCGGAACAAGATCCCCGATCAGACCCGCAATCTTTTTGCCCTTCATCGCCTCAGCCGCCTTGCCAAGCGCCTCTCCCCAGTCCGATGGTCGCAGCTTGCCGTTCTCACGGATATAGGGCCGATCCAGACGCTGGCGGCGCAACCCGTCCCAGACAAAGCGTGTTTTGTCAGAAATCCACTCTTCATTTACACCGTCATGATTGCGCGGCAGAAAACGCATGACTTCACGGCCTTTGGCATCAATTCGGATGTTCGAGCCAAGAGCATCCATCACGTCGATTGATTCTGTCTTGGTCAGCTCCCACGGACGCGCCGTAAAGGCGTAGGGCTTGCTGGTCAGCGCGCCGACCGGGCACAGATCAATGATATTGCCCTGAAGGTTCGACTGCAGTGTTTCGCCAAGATAGGCGGTAATTTCCGAATCTTCGCCGCGTCCGGTCTGGCCCATCTGGGTGATCCCCGCGACCTCGGTCGTAAAGCGCACGCAGCGGGTGCATGAAATACAGCGCGTCATATGCGTCTCGACCAATGGGCCAAGATCCATGTCTTCGGTCGCGCGCTTGGGTTCGCGGTAGCGGGAAAAGTCGACGCCATAGGCCATCGCCTGATCTTGCAGGTCGCATTCACCGCCCTGATCGCAGATCGGACAGTCCAGCGGATGGTTGATCAGCAAGAATTCCATCACGCCCTCACGGGCCTTTTTGACCATGGGCGAGTTGGTTTTGATCACCGGGGGCGCGCCTTCGGGACCGGGCCGCAGATCCTTGACCTGCATTGCGCAAGAGGCGGCAGGTTTTGGCGGGCCGCCAACCACCTCGACCAGACACATGCGGCAATTGCCTGCAATGGTCAGACGCTCGTGGTAACAAAAGCGCGGAATCTCAATTCCCGCCCGTTCACAGGCCTGGATCAGGGTCAGGGCTGGATCAACCTCGACCTCTTTGTCGTCAATGATGATTTTCCGCAAGTTGCTCATGGCTGTGTTTCCACGTTTTCAAACCCGACGATGGTCGGCCCCTAGTTCTCTCAATTCGCACGTAAAAGCCAGCCCGTCAGGCTGTTTTTCTCAATTTCTTCGCGTCCAAGCCGACAATAGCTGTCACTATCGCCCGGTCTGACGCCATGTTTGGCCATATATGCATCACGCATCGCACGAAGGTTCGCCTTGGCGGCCGGATCTTCGCGCATCGCCTTTATATCCGCCTTGGAATAACCTAGGCCGAGTGCGTAATCTTGCAACGCATTCACACGTCCCAAAGCACGAAACATGCGCGCCGAAATCGACGGGCAATTCTTGCGGATTTCATCGCCCACAGCTGCGGACAGGAATTCTGATTTGACCCTTGCGTTCTCCTCTAGCGGTGGAAGGGGCGAGGCGGTGGCCGGGGCGACAACCGTCACGGCCACGATCAGGGGTTTCAGTAAAAGTCTGGTTAACATGATAACATTACTCCGCAGCAGGGTCGTCGCATTGATGCGTTTTGCATAGCTGCGCCTCTTTCAGCCAGTTCCATCCAAACGCGTGATCACTGTCACCGTTCACGCGCAAATATTCCAGTCTTTCAAGGGCCTCTTGCAAAGATGGGCGGTGACCTGCCGGGACCCACCACATCACAAAGTGCATATCTTTCAGCACTTGAAACCATTCGTGACGACGCTCGAAAAATTGCTTATGAACCGTGTTCCAGACGAAATTCCCCAGCGTTTCCGCGTCCTGCCAAACGGTCAAATTTGCGACATATTGCGGATCGTCGCCGATGCTGTTTTCAATATTTCCGGTTCCGGGTGCGCCGGATCCTTCCATCATCCAGACAAAGCCGGGCATCCGCTTTCCCAGACCATTTATCCGGTCAAGATTTTCCATGAATTCCGCAACCCGCGGGTCATCTGGCAGCCCGGCCAGATACCCCACGTTCAATTCGGCAAGCTGGAATCCATCAGAGGCGCTCATTTGCGGTGTCCTTGGCGAAAAACGAGCCGATACAGCGCTTAGCGTTGAGTGCAACGCCCGCTTAACGTTGCGGTATCATCGGCAATGCTCAACTCGCTGATCGGCGTTTCGGGGCCCACGGTCCAGTCCGTATCAGACCCGCCGTAGGTCAGCAGGCAATAACGCGTCGCCTGATAGCGCGCCGAGTCCATCGCGCCTTGGGGGTTGACCGCCACCGGCGTGACCGTGACCGAAAAATTACGGGGATCTGCGCGGTCGGGGTTGGCACGCGCCTTGAACCGTTGGCCCTCGACCTCGACAGAGGTGCGCTCTACCGCCCCACTTCCAAGCCCGATGCGGCCCAAACCGCTACTAACCCTGCCGCAGGCGGCGACGCTCAGAACCAGCATTCCCAGTATCACAAGACGTGTCATCTTACTTTTGTCCTTCCACTGCACGCGCCACGTGGGCGCCTCCAGCCCTGTTTCGGATCAACTACCTTGCGCGCGATACGGGGCAAAGAGATCCTGCACCGCAATCCCGTCGATGGTCATCCCGTCCAGATTTGCATCCCGGATCGTCACCCCCATCATATTAACATCTGCAAAGGTCACGCCCGTTAAATTGACGTTCACAAAGCGGATGTCAGCCAGCAATACATCTTCAAAGGCCGATCCCTCCAGCGCGGCGTCTCGCGCCAGAATACGATCTTTTGTGTCGATCAGGTCAACCATCACTCTGCCGCAACGGCAGAAATCCGCCCGGCCCGTTTGGCCTTGATCCGGTCCTCGATCTCGTCGCGGAAGTGACGCACAAGGCCTTGGATCGGCCAAGCCGCCGCATCGCCGAGCGCACAAATCGTGTGGCCCTCAACCTGTTTGGTCACATCCAGCAGCATGTCGATCTCTTCGACCTCGGCCTCGCCTTTGACCAAACGGTCCATGACCCGCATCATCCAGCCGGTGCCCTCGCGACACGGCGTACACTGGCCACAGCTTTCGTGTTTGTAAAACGCGCTTAACCGCCAGATCGCCTTGATGATGTCGGTGGAATTATCCATCACGATCACCGCCGCCGTTCCCAGACCCGACCGCTGCTCGCGCAGCCAGTCAAAGTCCATAATCGCGTCTTCTTTCATAATCTTACCCGGCAGGCAGGGCACCGAGGATCCACCCGGAATCACCGCCTTGAGGTTCTCCCAGCCACCGCGAATCCCGCCACAGTGACGCTCGATCAACTCTTCAAAACTGATCGACATGGCCTCTTCGACCACACAAGGATTGTTCACATGACCCGAGATCGCAAACAGCTTGGTGCCCGCATTATTGGGGCGACCGAACCCGGCAAACCACTCTGCCCCGCGCCGCAGGATCGTGGGCACAACGGCGATGGATTCTACGTTGTTCACCGTCGTCGGACACCCGTAAAGGCCCGCGCCCGCCGGAAATGGCGGTTTCATCCGGGGCATACCTTTTTTGCCTTCAAGGCTTTCCAGCAGCGCGGTTTCCTCGCCGCAAATATAGGCACCGGCCCCGTGATGCAGATAAATGTCAAAATCCCAGCCGGAGCCGCAGGCGTTTTTACCCACCAAACCAGCGTCATAGGCCTCGTCAATCGCGACCTGCAGCGCCTCACGCTCGCGGATATACTCGCCGCGAATGTAGATATAGCAGGCGTGCGCGTTCATCGCGAAACTGGCGATCAGGCAACCCTCGACCAGCGTATGAGGATCATGGCGCATGATCTCGCGATCTTTACAGGTGCCTGGCTCTGATTCGTCTGCGTTCACAACCAGATAGCTGGGGCGGCCGTCGCTTTCC
>CALGTJ010000646.1 GCA_937901435.1 uncultured Rhodobacter sp.
GTTCCCAGACGCGGGCCTGCTCGATGCCGGGCAGATCCACCAGCGCGCGGTATTCGCTGCCAAAGGCCACATATTGATCGGTTTCGGCCATCACGGCGGGTTTGCAGGCTATGGGATCACGCACCACGCCAAAACCGTCCTTGGTGCCCACAACGAAGGTAAAGAACCCGTCCAGATCCTTGAGGCTGCTTTCCAGCGCCTCGCCCAAGGTCGCGCCGTTCTGAATTTTCCACGTCAGGTAAGCCGCGCCGACCTCTGTGTCGTTCTCGGTCTCGATGTGGATGCCCTCGCGGCGCAGCTTGCGGCGCAGGGCGTTGTGGTTGGACAGAGATCCGTTGTGAACCAGACACTGATCCATCCCGGTGTTGAACGGATGCGCGCCCATGGTCGTGACCGCCGACTCAGTCGCCATGCGGGTGTGACCGATTCCATGACTGCCCCACATCTGCCTGAGATTAAAGCGCTCCGCCACATTTTTAGGCAGTCCGACCTCTTTGTAAATCTCAAGACTCTCGCCGCGACTCATCAGACGAACCGATGGCCGCAGCTGGTTCAGCACCGCGCGTGCCGTTTCCAGAAGGGGGGTTGAGACCTCGATTACCGCATGAGTGTCGATGATTGCGACGCCAACCGTTTCGCCCAAAGCCTCTGACAGGGCGCTGTCCAGTCCGGCAAAGTCCTGCTCTGGCGTGTTGGATTGCACGGTCAGTTTGGCTTTACCGACTGACTCTTCGAGATAAATCGCGACGCCCGCACTGTCGGGGCCGCGATCTGTCATCGTGATCAGCATATCGGTCAGCATGTCTCCGAGCTTTGGCTGGAGCGCCTTGTCTTTCAAAAATAATCCGACGATCCCGCACATGGCCGGGCTCCTCTATCAGGTGTGATTGCGCGACTCAAACGCTAGCACCAATAGTCGCGCCGCTCAACTAGCGGGAAACTTTTTTTCCTAACGTGCAAAAATCGCTGGTCAGAGGCGATTTCTCATGTTTGTTTTTCGATAGCGTCAAGGCCGGACTGTGCGGTTCGCAGGAAAAACGGCGCGAGAACCAATAGTTGAAACGGGGGTTAACGTGGAAGAACAACTTGCAGAGCTGACGGCACAAGTGGCCGCGCTACAAGGCAGCAGTGGTGTGACAAACACCATGCTGGCCGAATTTTTTTACTATATGTCGATCCCGCTGATGATCATCATCCATGCGGGATTTCTGGCCTATGAGATGGGCGCATCGCGGCTCAAGAACGTGCTGTCGTCGGGTGTAAAGAACATTCTGGCCTTTGCCTTTATGATCCCGACCTTTTATTTCTTTGGCTGGTGGGTCTATTGGGGCTTTCCGACGGGCATTCCCGGCGAACCGGGGCCTGCCGGGATTTCCGGTGTTGAATATGCCAACGCCATCGCATGGGGCTGGGGTGAGAGTGCGCAATACATGGGGCCCAACATCGCGGATCAGGCCTCTGGTGTGTTCTTTGGCGCCTTTGCCCTGTTTGCGGCGACCACCGCCTCTATCATGTCGGGCGCTGTGATCGAGCGGATCCAGACCATCGGTTTTGTCATTCTGGCTATTGTTCTTGGCTCTTTCGCATGGGTCGTTGCGGCCGCGTGGGGCTGGCATGCAGATGGCTGGCTGGTCACGCAGTGGGGCGTGCATGACTTTGGCGCGGCGGGGCTTGTCCACGCGGTTGCAGGGTTCTTTGCGCTTGGTGTTCTGATCAACCTCGGGCCAAGGATCGGCAAATTCAATGCGGACGGCAGTGCCAATGCCATTTCGGGGCATAATATGCCTCTGACGGTCACGGGTCTGATGCTGATCATCGTCGGGTTCTGGGGCTTTCTGATGGCCTGTGTCATCGTTCCCGGTGAAGCGTGGAGCTGGTTTGGCGACAAGCCATCGACCATCTACGGCACGCCGATCACCCTGTCAGCGCTGTCTTTCAACATCCTGATGGCCGTTGCCGGT
>CALGTJ010000647.1 GCA_937901435.1 uncultured Rhodobacter sp.
GGTGCCAAGGGGTGCGGGAGGGCGCAGGGCCTCAAGGGTGCGGTCATTCAGCAGGCCTGCCGCAGGGGGCAGATCGCTGAGGTCATCCTCGACGATTGTGGGGTCGACAGAGGCGACAAACACATCCTCCAGCCGGTCCCCGGGGGGCAGGGTATCAAGTGGTTCAGGGTCCAGTTGCCAGATGCCGGTGGCGGCATAGCTGGCCTCGGCCTCGACCCGGCTGGGCGGAGGCAAAAGCACCTGATCTGGGGCTGGCGAGGCTGTGATTTCGGGTTGCGGCTGGACTGTCAGGTCTTCGATGGGGGCAGGTGTTTCTATCTCGGGTAGCGTATTTTCGGGTCCGGTGTCGGTCCCGAGAATGCCCGCCAGAACAGAATCGACCGCCGCGCCGATCTCATCCGATCCCGGACCCGCAGCGTCCAAAGTTGTGGTGTCTGCTGTGATTTCTGGTGTGATCTCTGGCGCGACATCTGGTGCAATTGCCCCGACTATAGTCTCTGGTGCGCCCTCTTCGGCAAGGGGCAGGCCGGGTTCTACGGCTGCGATTTGTGGCGTTTCGTCTGCCGTGTCAAAGACACCGGGCGTGGTGTCGGACAGGAAAAACGTCGACCAAAGCGCCAGAACCGTCAGCGCCAACAGCAGGCTCAACGTCAGCATCAGCCCGAGAAAGCGGGGTTTGCCGCCAATTGCAGGCTGATTACGCTCTCCGAAGACGGTCATCGATTGTGCTTCGGTGTTGGAGGCGGCAACCGCAGTGGGGCGCGCGCGCAGGCGCTTGACCCCGGCGGCCGTGCCACGGCCCAGCAATTCGATGGTGCCGGACACGGTGTTGGCGACTGAATTTGTGACGGTGCCTGCGACGGCGCTGCCCGCAGCAAGGGCTTTGACGCGGGCAGCGTTGCCCAGACCCGATGCGCCTGTACCGGCCTTTTTGTACGAACTCGAGATGGTTTTGGTTAAAGACCGGGCGGCGGCGTCCGCTCTGGCATCGACCGATGATGAGACTGCGACAGAGGCCCCGGCCACGCTGGCAGAGGTCATTGGCATTGGGGTAATGCCGCGCCCGTGCCCGCTTGCGCCGCCCTTGATCGTGCCAAAGGACGGCGGCATCGCCGGGATGTCGTCGTAGGGTTGCAGATCGTCGAGCGTGCCGATGGCCGCCGCGCGCGTGGCGGGTGCCGGCTCTGGCATCGGTCTTGGCTCGGCTGCGCGAACGGGTCGTGGCTCGGCTGCGCCAACGGGCTGTGGCTCGGATCTTGTCTCGGGCATTGGGTCAGACCGCGGCAAGGTGATGCTGGGTTGAACCTTGGGCGCGGAGGCCTTTTGTGCCGGTATCTTAGGCGGGGCCGGGATTGGATCCAGCGCGACCGGCGCGCTCGGCTCTGGCCGCGTCTCAAGCGGCGGCAATTCGGCGCGCGGACGGATCGTGGGTTCGTGCACAGAGGCCGCGCCGCGACGGCGCGATGAAAAGGCAACCGGCACCAATTCTGGTTCGGGCTCTGGTTTCGGTGTGGGCCTTGCCGCTGGCTCTGGATTGGTCTCTGGGACTGTGGCTTTGTCCGGCGAGGTGCGGGCCTCTGAAGCAGGCGTTCGGGCCGCCTCGGTGTGGACGGATTCTGCCGACAGATTCGCGTCTTCCGGGGCAACCTCGGCAGCTTTGGCCGGGCTTGCAACGCGCGGCATGTCGTCTGGCACATGCGCGGGGATCGGCGAAAACGCAGGGAGTGCGGCGTCCTGATCTTTGCCACCAGTGTCTTTTTTACCAGCCTCTTTCGCGTCTTGACGGTGGATGTCTGTGGCTTCAGCGACATCTTTTGCGGGTGCATCCCCGATCGAGCCGGGATTTGACACCACCTGCGCCGGGTCGGGCTTTGACTTGAGCGGGGCGACGCGAATCTTTGGCTTGGCGCGCGGTGCGCTCATTACGATCATCGCGGTCTTGTCAGGCTCTATGCGCTCGCCAGTTTCCAAAAGGGTCGCGGCATGTTTTGTGGGGCCGAAAAACGGCTCTCCCTCGAACCCGCCGGTTTCGGGCATTGCCACATAGGACACAGGGTTGAACCGGAATTCCGCGGCAAAGGCTTCTGCCTCGTGCAGGGTGTCGCGGGCGACAACCGCCACTTGCGCGCGGCTGCCCTTGATCCGCCAGTCAAAGACTAAATCCTTTACATCATAGGGGGTTAGCCCAATCAAACCCTCACGGATCTGGGCGATCTGCGCGGCCGTGTCGCGCCCGCGCACCTCAATCGTGGTGTAGAGGATCTGACTTTCGGGGATCACCAGCTTGCTGGTCAATCCACCGCTTTCAAGGTCAGAGGCGGTGCGACGCAGGACTTTCAGCTGATCTTCAAGATCAGGCGCGTCCAACGCCACATCCCCAATACGCAGCCACCCGGCTTTCGCCCGGTGCAGAAGGGTAATCCCTTCATGAGTGAGGTGGAGGGCAAAATTCGGCTTCATCCGCTTGATCTATCACAGACTTTGGGGGCGCTTGGAGTCCCGGTCTCCGGTATTTGAACGTATAGCAGGATTTCGCCGAATGAAAGCGGCAGGTGGCGCTTTTCCCTTGCTGTGGGCAGATAGTCCCGCAACCCTAGGTCAAAACCGAGAGAGGATTAGCGATGAAATGGTTTATCGTAGTGGTGGCAAGCCTTTGGGTCGCAGGTGCAATGGCCGAATCACCCGATGGCGGACGCCTGACTGTTGTCGGCGAGGGATTCGCGGATGCGGTCCCGGATATGGCGACAATCACGCTGGGGGTCATGTCTGAGGCCAAGACCGCTGGCGTGGCCCTGCGCGAGACTTCGGCGGCCACGGCAGAGGTGCTTGCCCTGCTGACGGACAAGGGGATCGCACCGCGTGACATGCAGACCAGCAACCTGTCGCTGTCGCCGCTTTGGAACAATTCCTCTTCGCTGAACGGCGAGCGTGGCATCAGCGGGTATCAGGCCAATAATACGGTCGTGGTGCGGGTGCGCGCGCTGGATGGGTTGGGCGAAATCCTTGATGCGGTGGTTGATCAAGGGGCCAATACGTTCAATGGTCTGTCCTTTGGCCTGCAGAATCCCGGTCCCGCGCAGGATGCCGCGCGCAAGGCGGCTGTGGCAGAGGCAATGCGAAAGGCGGCTCTTTACACCGAGGCGGCGGGGCTGGTTTTGGGGCCGGTGCTGGAGCTGTCGGAATCTGGTGCGGCCACGCCGCAACCCATGGCGATGGAGCGAATGGTGATGGCGGTGAAAGCCGTTCCGATTGCGCAGGGCGAAGTTTCTGTCGAGGCTTGCGTGACGATGGTTTTTTCTTTGATGGAAAAATAGAGATTTCAACGGGTTAAGGTCGCTTCTTCTGGGGGCGTAACAGGTGTGGTCAAAGGGGTAACCTGCGATGTGGCCAGATCGACGGGGGCCTGACCATAGCCCTCCATGAAATCGATCAGCCCATCCAGCGGCATTGGTTTTGACACGCCGAACCCCTGCGCAAAATCGCAGCCCAATTTGCGCAGGATGGCGAATTGGGCGGCGGTTTCCACGCCTTCCGCAACCACCTGAATCTTTAGCTCTGCGGCCAGCGCAAGGATGGCGCGCACCATGGTTTCTGCCTCTGGCTCGGGCAGGGGGGCTATCACCGACTCGTCGATTTTCAGGGCGCTGATCGACATCCGGGTGAGGGTTGAAAGCGCCGCAAACCCGGCCCCGAAATCATCCAGCTCGATCTTGAAACCGGCATCGCTGAGCGCGGCAAGATTGGTGCGAGTCGCCTCTTTCATTGGTCCGGCCAGATCGGTTTCGCGGACTTCAACGACCAGATCGCCGGGGTCCAGCCCCAGTGACAGCACCTCTGACACCAGTTGGCGCACAAGGTCTGCATTTGCCAGCGTACGCGCGCCTGCGTTAAAGGACATGCGCGGCGCATTCCAGCCCGCGTCGCGCAGCTTGCGCAGGGCCATCAGCCCTTTTTCACGCACGATCCTGTCGATCTGCTCTGACAATCCCGCCTCTGCAGAAAGCTCTATGAAATTGGCCGGATCGATGATGCCATGTTTGGGGTGACGCCAGCGGGCGAGTGTTTCAAAGCCGGAAAAATGCCCCGTCGTCATAGACACCTGTGGTTGGAAATAGGGGATGAACTCGTCGTTTGTGACAGCATCATGCAGGTCTGACAGCAGGCGCAGGCGACGGTCGGCCTCTGCCCGCATCCGGCTGGAGTAGGCGCGCACGCCACCGCGACCGGCGCGTTTGACCTGATACAGCGCGATATCGGCATTCGCGACCAACCGGTCTGCGGTCTTGTCCTTTGGTCCGGCGAGGGCGGTGCCGATGCTGGCCCCGACCTGCGCAACCACGTCACCCGCCTTGATCGGGGTGCTGACAGCGGCGGCGATCTTTTCGCCAAGCGCCTGAAGATGCCGGCCTTTTGCATCGCTTCGGGTGATGATCACAAATTCATCGCCCCCGTTGCGCGCCACCAGATCCTTGGGGCCGACGACCGCGCGCATCATATCCGCCGCATGGCGCAGGATCCTGTCACCAACCGCATGGCCAAGGCTGGCTTTCACCTCTTTGAAGTGGTCCAGATCAATATGCAGCGCGCCGATAACGCGCCCGGAACTGTCCGGTTCATGCAATGCGCCCGGTCCGTTCAACACCCGCATCAGGCGGGCGCGATTGGCCACGCCCGTCAGCATGTCGGTTTCCGCCAGCCGCGCTGTATGTCGCGCCTGTTGCATCAATCCCGCCTGCGAGGCCACAAGCCGCCCGAGGGTCATCAGATAATCTGCATGGTATTGAGAAAATCCAGAGTCGTCATATTTGGCAACCGCAAGAACGCCCACCGTGGTGTCCCCCGATTTCAAGGGCACCGAGAGGTAGGATTTGAGGCCGATGTCCACCAGCCATTGATAAACATCAAGGCCTGTCGCCAACATCTGTGCCGCATTCATGAACAAGGGCGTTCCCGTGATCCGCGCCGAGAAATCGCCACGCGTCGGCACGCCCTTGTCCCAGTTCCGATCTGCGCGGTCGATTTGAAAGTTGTGGTGAACCTGTTTGTCGCCGTCAAAATGCATGATTTTGCCCCGATCCGCCCCAACCAGACGCGGCAGCCATTCAGAGGCGGCGGTCAGCACATTTTCAACGCTATCCGCATAGGACAGCGCCTCGATGAATACACCGGGCAACTCTACAGGCGAATGTGTCTGCTGACTCATGCACAACCTCCGGGCACAACCTCCGAGGGTGAATTTGTGCGCAGGACTGCTAATCCTGTCTTAATTCCACCGACAAAGCCGGGGCCTGAGGCAGGATATCTGTTTAGAGATTGACACGTTTTGAAAAGTCTTGGGTAAGCTTTGTGAACATTTAGATAAAATCAGGGCCCCAAACGGCGTTGGGGCCCTGCGGTCGCAAGGGCCGTTCGTTATTTGCGAGATTTGTTCAAGGCTTGGTCCAGATCAAAGATCAGGTCGTTCACATCCTCTGTACCAATCGACAGGCGCACCACGTTGGGCGCAGCGCCTGCGGCGATCTGTTGCTCTGTGGTCAACTGGCGGTGGGTGGTCGAGGCCGAATGGATGATAAGAGAGCGCGCATCCCCAAGGTTGGCCACATGGCTGAACAGTTCCAGCGAGTCGACCATCTTCACACAGCCCTCATACCCCGCCTTCAGCGCAACCGTGAACAGCGCACCCGCGCCGCGCGGGCAAATCCTGGCCACGCGGTCATAATAAGGAGAGCTTTCCAGACCGGCATAGGTCACCGCCTCGACCGCGTCATGGGTTTCCAGCCATTTCGCGATCTTCATCGCGTTTTCCACATGGCGATCCATCCGCAGGCTAAGCGTCTCGATCCCCATCAAGGTATAATGTGCGCCCTGCGGGTTCATGGTCATGCCCAGATCGCGCAGACCGATGGCGATCCCGTGAAAGGTATAGGCCAGTGGGCCAAAGGTCTCTGCAAACTTCAGACCGTGATACGCAGGCTCTGGCGCACTCAGAGACGGAAACTTGTCCGAAGCCGTCCAGTCAAAATTCCCGCTGTCCACAACGCAACCGCCCGTGACGGTGCCGTTGCCGGTCAGGTATTTGGTGGTGGAGTGCACAACCAGCGTCGCGCCATGTTCAATCGGGCGACACAGATATGGGGTGGCGGTGGTGTTGTCCACGATCAGGGGTATGCCCGCACCATCGGCAATCGCGGCAATCGTGTCGAGATCCGTGATATAACCGCCGGGGTTGGCGATGGTTTCACAGAAGATCGCGCGGGTGTCGTCGTTGATGGCCGCCTTGACAGCGTCTGTGTCGTCGAAATCAACGAATGTCGCGGACCAGCCGAACCGTTTGATGGTCTGGCCGAACTGGGTGATCGTGCCGCCATAGAGACGGGTCGACACCACCACGTTCTTGCCTGGGCTCATCAGCGGGAACAGCGCCATGATTTGTGCCGCGTGACCAGAGGAACAGCAAACTGCGCCCACGCCACCCTCTAGAGTGGCGATGCGTTCTTGCAGCACGGCGATGGTCGGGTTGGTCAGGCGCGAATAGATATAGCCAACCTCTTGGAGGTTGAACAACGCAGCGGCGTGATCGGCGTCGCGGAACACGAACGCGGTCGATTGGTAAATCGGGGTCTGACGTGCGCCTGTCGCCGGGTCAGGGCGAGCGCCCGCGTGGATCTGCAATGTGTCAAAGCCGTAGCTGCGCGCTTCGGTCATGGGATAGGCCTCCGGGTTGAAATGCTGTGGCTGTGTTTACGGTAAGTTACGCGGTCCGACAATGGGCGCTCGTTCTACCAGCCAATGGCGGTCAGGGCGTCTGGCGTCTTTGCCAGAACCGGCTATGGGGGAACTGGCGCTCGTGCGCATAATACTTGCGCCATGTGGACAGATAGCTGTCCCACTCGCGACGTCTGAAGGCATGGTATTGCCCCAAGGCGGCGGGCTGGGATTTCAGCAGATGATCGGCAATGGCGTAAGAGGCAAAGATCCCGCCGCGCAGGGCCTTGATGATGCCGCTGCCCGCGATGGGATCAAAACAGGCCGCCGCGTCGCCAACCGGCAATATCGTGGCAGGCAGATCCGCCTGCATCACCTGACTGGCGGCCGGGTGCGGTGTCGGGAACATAATCGTGCCCGGCGCGATCACATGATGGATATGCCGTGTGTCGTCCAGCATTTCGCGAAAGTGAACATCGCCCAACCCCATGTCTTTACGAGTCAAATCTGCGTCCCCCATAAAGGCGACCACGCGCCGCGCGTCGGGCATCTCCGCCGTATACCACCATCCCTCTGCGCAGGTTTCCAGCAGCACACCCGGCTCTGACTCTGGACGGCTTTCGGCGCTGATATAATAGGCGATCAGCCGGTCATGGCGCTGCGCGCGCGCCCCAAGCAGGCGACAGATCGCAGCCGCGCGTCCGGTCGCATCAATCACCACCCTGGCGCGCGCCAGCGGCACGCCCGTGTCCGATCCAAGCTGCCACAGCCCGTCCGGCCCGCGCCGGATAAGCGCAATCTGACCCCGCGCGCGATGATCCACCACGTCCTCTGCCGCGTGCAGCATAAAGCGGTTGAAGGCGGCGCGGTCCAGCGTCCAGCCCTCTGTCAGGGGAAACTCAAAGAACTCCACCCCCTCGGCGTGCGGTCCGCCCCATGCGGCGCGGCTGCGGTAGACGGGCTTGTGTCGTTCGATCTGAAACGCCTGCCACAGCCCGAGCTGTTCCAGCAGCGGGCGCAACTGGGGCGAGGCCGCCTCTCCGATCTGGCTGCCGGTGTCCTCGGCGTGGTCCACCAGACAGATACGCAACTGCGGCGCATGAGATTTAAGCGACAGGGCCGCAGCACAGCCACCGGGGCCTGCCCCGGCAATGACGACATCGAAAACGGGGTTCACTTGTTACTATCAGCCCTGTGTTGCGTGCATTTAAGAAAGATAGGGCGTCTTGGCTCTGCCACCACCCATCAAGACCGTTCCGTGCTGACGTATTTCGCAGCCGGTGGATCGGCGCTGTCCAACTGGTCGGCGGGCAGGGTCGGGTTTCGCACCACAAAGCCCAGATTGGGCCATTCCGTCACCATCTTGAGGTCGCCCGCATTGGTCTGGGGGATGCCCTTGGCCCAGTTTTCGGTCCAGCCCGACACCGTTGTCGGCCCAGTCAGCACATAGGTCTGCATCGGGCGATGGGCGGGCCACCAGAGTGTGTCCCAGTTTTGCTGATCCTGCGCCAGCCGACTGTCGCCCGCCGCGTTGATCCGGTTCCAGCCCTCATAGGTCACATCGATCGTCTGCGAGGAACATTCGTTGAAATCCGCCTGCCACGGCACGGACATATATTTCGTCAGATCGCCCGGTTGCAGCCCGGTGTCAAAGTCATTGTCCTGCGACAGCTCTGCCGCAAGATAGGCAGAGTAATCCTCTGGTGCGATATTGCGCGCTGGCCTGCGCGGCGGTCTGCCGGAATGTCGAAAAGGCAGGATCGGCCTTGAGGCGGTAAGGCTCGCGGTAAATCGACGGGTTGCGCATGATCCAGCCGATCTCGCCCCCCGGACAAAACGCGCCGCCAAGGATATTGGACAACACGCCCTGATCCAGTGCTTTGGTCGTGACAGGGGGGGCAGTAGGGTAGGGGCGATAGGGGTTATACGCCTTGGGCGGATTGGGCATGGACAGCAATTCGTTAACGAATTTCCCATCGGCCCATTGGCGAAGGATAAACAGTTGATAGTCGGTCAGCCGCAGGAATTTTGCGGTCAGCGTGTTGCTGATCGGGTTGTCCCCGCAGAGCAGCGGCATCAGGGGCAGGTTGTGAAACCGGCTGTCGATCTTGCCGACTTCCTTGAACATATCCTCTTCGCCGGGCAAGCGCAGAAGCTGGAACAGGAACTGACGGATCGGCAGGTTCGGGTCACATAGCTCGCGCCCGTCCTCCAGTTCTGTTGCGATCTTGGGGGCAATTTTGGCGAAAGCCCCCAGATGCGCCGCCATGGCCGCGGGCAGGTGGCGCGCCTGTGCCATCTGCTCGGGCGCGCAATAGATCGGGGGCTGTGACAGGGCCTCCAGGCTAAAGGTGGCGCGTGTTTCCTGTGAATGGGGATAGTTGGATTGCGAGAGCACATTGGTGAGAAAGTTGAACTCGTTCGGGCGGAACAGGATCGGCCAGACCTCCTGATAGAACTTGGGATAATAATCCGGGTTCCACTCCAGCCGCTGCGCCTTCCAGAACCGCAGATCGCCTTGATTGGCGCTGTCCACGTCTTGCGGATCGTCAAAACTGCCCTGCTTGCCATAAAGCGCCGTGTCATAGGCCATCTCGCGGATGAACATATCCTGCATCGCGTCGTCCAGCGTCACGATGTCAAGGATTTCAGGCACA
Source organism: uncultured Rhodobacter sp. (assembly GCA_937901435.1). Next base: position 9,363 of record CALGTJ010000647.1, read on the forward strand.
TAGCGCGGATAGCCGGTCATCACCCACGCGGGGTATTCCACATCGACAAAGCGCATCCGGTCGACCTGTTCGGAATACATCACAAGGCGCGCCATCACCGGACCATCGGCCACATCATCGTACCAGCCGTCGTTATTGGCGTAATTCTGGATCTTGGGCTCTCCGGGGCCGGTGAACTCGCTGCCCGAATGCCCATAGCCGCCCAGCACCACCAGATTGGCCGCATCGGTGACAACCATTTCGCCAAGCGTGTCGATGCGCTTTGGCAAGGTGGTTTCAGGGGGAAAGGTCGGCGCATAAAGCCCGTCGCCAGAGCGGTCGAACTGCGCGCGCCGGTTGCCCTTGAGGCTGACGATGCGCGGGCCGGGGTTGGTGATCAGGCGGTCGCGCTGGGCGTCGGGCACATGCGCGTTGCGGCGAGTGTGATCGCCGGTATAGCCGTGCTCTCCGTCCAGTTGGGCAAACTCGTACCAGGATGATTTCTTGTTCGCCAGATGCACGCGCCACTGGATATCGACCAAAGTGCCGCTGTTGCCGCCGCCCTCTATGGTGTCCCCGATCTTCAGCGGGCGGCCTTCGGGGTGGTCGGCATCGGTGACAAAGACCTGAAACCGGGCGGCCTGCCGTTTGATGCGGCCCTCTTTGCCCTTGAAACTCGTGACCCGTTTGGGCGTGATCCCATCCGCCTCAAACCGCCCGTTGCCGTGGCTGTCGCAGTCCTGCGGGCGCTGGGCGGGGTTTTCGGGGGCGAGGTAAAAGTCATCCGGGCTGTTGCCAAGCCGGGCAATGCCGATGGCCGGGTGGATCGTATATCTCGTGTCCATGTCCGCGCCCCTAATCCAAGAACGCCAAAGTGACGCCTTCCAGTTTCAACAGGTCTTTTTCTTCTTGATAATCTGCGCCGATCACCACCAGCGTGATGTTCAGGTGATCGTCGCTTTCCAGCATCCGCCGCGCCGCGTCTGAAATGTCGATCCGGTGGTTGCGGGGCGTGTTGTGATGGCGCGGGCGCTGATCGCCATCTCGCGCGCGGGCCGGGGGCAGGTCGCAGTGACCGGGACCGCCATAGCAACTGCCATGACCAAAGATCGCCAGATACCCGGCGAAATGCGGATTGCCGCGCACGGGCGTTGTCGCATCCGCGCCGGGCAGGTTCAGGAAAGCGCGTACAAAGCAGGATCGGTTCAGTTGCGGCACGCGATGCAGGCGCACCTCGGCGCTTTGGAAATTCCGCAGCTTTTTGGCGACTTTGATCGGTTTGCTGGTAAAGCGCCCAATCGGCGCCTCCAGTCCCACAGGCATCATGAACCCGCCGCGCACATATTCATAGCCAAAGGGTTCAATGCTTTGCATGTCGCGCTGGGTGTAGGACCACGGCGTCAGCACCGCGTCCTGATCCAGCGGCGCGCCGTCTGGGTTGCGCTGCTGCCACTGCCACCACGTGCGGTCGATATTGGCGTGCAGCGGCCAGAACACCGGATCGTAAGAGGCAGTCAGATTGCTGAACATATCGCCCACGGCAGGCTGGGCATATAGGTCGTCTTTCTTGTGAAAATTCCGCCCCGCCACCTTGGCGGATTTGGGCACAAGCGGCGGTGTGGCAGAGGCCATCCGCATCGCTGTGTCCTGCGCTTTGTAGGTGATCGCCTTGGCGTCCGGGTTCATGCCTCCAGACCAGATATGCATGGTGTTGTGTGGGTTCTGATCCAGAAAGCCGAAGCTGTCATTGTACAGGCTTCCCCCGCCGAAATCGCGAAAGTTATTGAGGCTCAGGATCTGATCCATATCCGGTCCCGAGGGGTAGTGATAATGGATCACCGAATTGATCGTGCCCCCGCCATAGGTCGCGGGATAGCGGATCGGATACCACAGCGGGTTTGACGCCAGCAGCGCGTCGATCACATGCTGGCGGTTTGTGTCGGTGGGCAGGGGGGTGATCGCGTCGTATCCGATCTCGTTGACCAGCGTGACAAAGACATCATGCTGCTGGTTGAACAGGCGGCGCGTTTCTGCCAGATCACAAATCGCCACGGCCTGTGCCGTGCTGGGCTTGGGGTCCAGCCGCTGTATCAGAACCTCGACCGCCTCGATGGTAAAAAACGCCTTGAGCGCATCGGGGATCAGCGTGCCTTTCTCGGGCGTTTCGGGACAGTAATGCGGCATGGTCCAGTCCCAATAGGGAATCATCACATCCGGTTCAAAATCCCGCAGGTTCTGTTCAAATTCATAGAGATAGGCGCGGTGCCACGGCAAGAACCTTTCCCAGCCGTGCTGGCAATGGTTCTGGTGGATCAGCGCCTGATTGTTATAGCTGCGCCGATCTGCGGCCCAATCGTTCAGGTCATAAATCTTGCGAAAGGCACGGCGCAATGTGTCCAGTTCCGTCGGTGACAGACAGTCGATATTGCCGCGCTGGCGGGTCTCGGGCTGGCGAAAGTCAAAGGCATTGACGCCGCCTTCAAAGGCCTCGAATTCGGCCACATCGCCAAAGGTCAGCCAATTGACCCCACCCTCTGCCTGCATCGGTGCGAGGTCTTGCAGGATCTGAAAATCATCCTCTGGGCAACCTGCGTCAATCCAGTCCGCAATGAACTGGATATCCTCCAGCGCCACGGGATCGCCACCCCAAGGCAAACGGGGAAAGCGGCTGCCATCAAAAGGCGCAGACCCCAGCAGGCCTTTGATCAGACCAGAGGCATGGGCCGATGCGCCAATCATCGCCACGCCAAACGCACGCGCGGATTTCAGCGCCTCTGGCCCCTGTGACCAGAACCGCCCAAGGCTGTCATAATCGGCAACACTGTCCCCCGCCGCCGCATCCAGAATGCGACAGACCTCTGCATATCGGGATCTGGATTTTTCCAAATTCATAACAGCCCCCCGGCGTTAAAATGCGTCAAAGACCGGGCACATCCCCGAAATCCGAAAGGCTGTGCCCGGCGTGTTCTGTCAGTGGTGCTTCATGGCGGCCGTGCCGCCGCGCCCGTCGGGCAGGGCGATAAGAACATTCTGCATCATCCCCTGATCCTCATGGTCCAGAATGTGACAATGCAGTACGAATTCCCCAACATAGCGACGATAATGGGTGCGCACGACCGCTGTATAGCGCAGCGCCTTGCCATCTTTGCCGGTGCCCGCGTTCTTGGTCCAGAGCGTGTCCTTGAACATCCCCTTGAGGCCGCGAAACTGCGGGTCGATCTCTCCATCCGTGCCGCAACAGTCATCGACCGCATCCACCGCACTGACATCCTTGCCATAGGGGTCGAGGATCTTGAGGATCTGGAAGGGATTGACGTGGATATGGAACGGATGACTGACGAAATCAGAGGTCAGCGTCCAGTCGTCAATCGTGCCGAGGGTCAGCGTCTGGTCGATCCGGTTTGGATCATAGGGCTTGCCGTTGATCATGAACAGCAGCGGCGAATTGCTGACATCGATAAAGAAGTTCACGTATTTGTCGCCAATCCCCTCTTTGGGCAGATCTGCAAGACTTTGATGGGGCAGAAAGGCGGTCAGTGACAGGTTGTCACCCAAACCCTCGATCACCTGTCCAACCACATCGGCGGGCATGTTGACCTCTGCCGCCATCGCCAGTTGTTCGGCCAGATAGCTGTCCGCATCCTGAACGGCTGTGTAATCATCGCCCGGCGTGACCTGCACAAACCCCAGCAATTGACGCGAGCGCGGGGCCTGATCGACGGTCCCCGGAGGCGGCATTTCCCCGTCGATCACACAATAGGTGCCCGCCTCGCGAAACGACACCAGCGCATCCCAGCGATAGCCGGGCTGGAACACGGCGCTGTCGGTCACCATCGCATTGGCAATGGTCAGCCCATCCGCCGCGATCAGGTGAAAGGGCATCTCTGTCCCGCTGCAATACTGGCCGATATAGCCTTCGTTGTCGCCGGACATCACCTCGTCAATGCCGGGGGCCGCGTCATCGCGCTTTATGAACTTGAGGTTGATCGTGTCGCGCACGCCCGCATGAACCATCCGCCAGCGCTCGATCTCGCCCGCGCGTGCCTCTGTGATCGTGGGCAGCACATGACCGTTGATGCTGGTATAGCGCCCCGAGTTGGGCCATGTGCCGGGCCCGAACTGGTCATATTTCTCGACCGTGCCCACCTGATCCGGCGCGCAGGTCCAGTCCACGATATCACCGTCGGCATTGGTCGTGCCCTCGATGTTCCCGTCCGCGTCGCGGCAGGCATAAGGGATCTGCTGGAACACCAGTAGACGCTCGTTAAAGGGCTGCTGCTGTGTGGGTTGCAACAAGACATCAATGTCACCGGTCTGCACAATAGCGCCCGTGTCATCGGCCAATGGCACCCGGTCGCCCGTGATCACCAGCGCGCCCGCCATGCCACTGCCGACCTGCAACGCGGTAGAGCCATGCCGGTGCGGGTGATACCAGAACGTCCCCGCCGGATGGCTGGGGGGGATGTTGTATTCATACTGAAAACTGACGCCCGGATTGATCGACAACAGCACGTTGTCACTGTTGCCCGCCGGATTGATCCACAGCCCGTGGGTGTGCATGTTGGTGGTGTTGAAACAATGGGGGATGTTCACATCGCGATCCCAATTGTTGCAGGTCACATCCTCGGGCAGGTTGTTGTTCAGCGTCATGCGCACCGTGTCGCCGGGGCGGGCATAGATGCTGGGCGCAACATAAGGCGCGTCAGGGTCAACACCCTCGCCGGAATAGCCGCGCAAATTCACCGTATCAAAGCGCAGGGTCGCCGGATTCCAGATCTCGCTTTGGATATAGTCGATGTCCAGATCATAGACCACTTCATCGGCGGTCGCACGGGCCGTCGGCGCAAGGGCTGTCAGCCGCGCCATCGGGCCAGCCTCTGCCTCTTGCAACAGCAGTGGCGGATTTTTTAGCACCCGATCCAAGTTGGCCTGCGCGGTGGCGCTCAGTGGCAAAACAGCGGTCGTGGCAAAGGCGATAGCCCGCAAAGAGGGCGTGAACGGAAAATGGTTCATAGTCGCTCCAGTCAAATATACAGGGAAAACGGATGAACAAAAAAACACAACTTTACAGAGAAAAGCCTAAAAGCAAATTCCCTTTGAGTAAACAAAAAGTTAAATATATTCGCCAAGCCTTTAGCACCAGCCGCGCAGGTCGCAGCCCCGAAAATGTAAGTGTTCACTTGGTTTAACCCGGTGTTTCTTTGGGTTTGATACCGGAAGATGGTCGAGGTCCGGGGGTTATCCCGGATGGTCCGTCAATGGAATGAAAGGCGGATGACGGCCAAGGCGGGTATCAGGACCGCTTGAACCAGTCATGTATCGCGCTCTTTCCGACACGGCGGTCTTCTGGGAAGGCTTTGGCAACGGCGTCCGCAATTTCGATGAAGGTGTGACGGTCAATTCGGGCGCGGATGAAGGCTTGCAGTTCCGGGTCCGAGTCGATCTTGGCGGGGCGTCCGGGGCGGTGGGCGCGGCGGTGCGCGCAGATCGGCGCGGTGCTTTTCAAGCTGTCTTCAAGGGGCGTTGAAAGGGCGTTTTGCAGGGCCTCTTGCAGGGCGGTTTCAGCCTCACGAATGAGGCGAAGAGAGGCGGCTTGCAACTCGGCGCTCTGGGCCAAGGCAAGGCGCGCCGTTTCCATGTGCCGCAGATAGTCGATCATTGGAACCGCTCCCTGTCGCCATCGTCGCGCTGAACAGGCGCAAGGTACTTGCGCACACTCACATCCGTCACCCGCAACGTGCGGGCGATCTCTGCCACGCTCTGACCCCTTGCGCGCAGACAGCCGGCAATCCAGCGTTTCACGAGGGGGACGCGCGTTTGCATCAAATGGCTTTGGTCCGCCATTGCGCGGGCTTTCTCCAATCCGACCAAAGTGACCAGACGCGACCCCGTGCGAGGCTTGCCCGACATTGGAAGCTCTGCCCCGCCGAAAGTCAGGAAAAACTCAATCGCCAAATCAGGACCAAGGACAGAGACATAGACCTCTGCCTGTGCGGGCGGTTTGGGATATTGGTGGGCAAGGGGCGACATGGCGGCTTGCAGGTGCCTTTCGGTTTGATTGCCCCGGCCCAAAGTTCGGGGCGGTTTTGGGCCGGGGCTTACATGTCCGCAATTCACCACAGAGCGCGGACATGATGACGGGCTGTGTAACCAGCAGCGTATTTGGCCGGGGCGCGGGCTTAACGCGCCAGTTTGGCCGGGTCTATCCCAAGCTGGGAACAGACGGCCAAGGCTTCGCTTGTGCCGTTTTGAGCTTGGGCCCTTGTTGAGTCTGCGCGCTTGGCGGGGGACCGCTCGGAATGATCTGTTGCGTCAGATGCGCATAGACAGGCACGGCGCTGGATATGAATTCGTCAAAACGCTGTTCGCTCTGCAAACACAACTGCAAGGCCCATGTGGTCATGCCGGGGGACAGATAGCCTTTCGCCATCGCGTCTTGGACTTTCTGACTTGCGCGGGTCTCTGTCATCTGGGCGCTCTGGACCGCGCCCTTTTGCATCATATCTTGGACGGCCTCAATCGGCACGTATTTGGTCGGATCGGACGCGCCGCCGTCTTTCAGCTTGGCGCGCAAGGCGTCCAAAATGCTCTTTGCATCGCTGGCCTCATCAAGCCCCAGCAATTTGGCGATCTCTGCGGTAAAATCATCATCGGCCATATCGGTTTCCTCACTGGCGAGCGCGGTCAAATGCAGGTTTGGGTTATGGACCAAGCCCGCGCCGTTCAGCTTGACGATTTGCTTGGTCGCGGGGTGGAACATGAAGGACGGGCTGACATAGCGGTATTCGCGATTGGCGATCATTTCGCTTGCGGTGGCCGTCCATTCGACACGCGCCCAAAGCCCTTGCGCATCATGGCGCAGGTCTTTGATCCAGCCCGCCGCAGGCACAGGGCCGCGCAGCTTGGCTTCGGGGCGGTCGTTCTGGTGTTCGTAATCAACGGGCAGATCAACGCCACTCGATTGAAACGCCAGAACCAGCGCCGCCGGGTCAGCAAGGTCAAACGCCCGACCATCCCGCCCCGTCATTTTGCCAAGCGGCAACAGGTGGACCCATTCGGGCGTGCCGTTCAGTTCCACATCACAGGACGCGCGTTTCAAACCCGCCATGATCAGCTTGCCACGAAGGGCGTGACGATCAGGTCAACGGTGTTCTTCCACGGGTTCGAACCGCCCCATGTCCTGTCAAATGGCATTGGTTTCGGTGTTCAACAGAGACAGCGCCGCATCCTCAAGGCTTGGAGGCACAACAAGGGTCGTCGGATTGATCCCCAGAATGCGCCCGCCATCCGCGCGATAATTCATCATCGCCGCGCGCCTGCCTGCAAAATGGGCCGCGTAATTGGTTGCGTCCAGCGTGTCCTTGCTGGCATAGGCAAGCTGCCAAAGGCCAAACCCGGCATTCACCCGCGTGCGAACCCCATAGATGAATTCGTCATTCATAAAGACATGCGGGTTTGTCGGGTCGGTCATCGTCTGGAAGTCATAGCTTTCCCGCTCTTGCCAAATGACCGGACGCACGGCGCGCGATGTATCCAGCAGATACCAAGCGGGTTCGGACCCCGCGGCGTAATTGCTGACAGACGACACAGCCCCGGCGGCGTCCGCAATCGGGTGATCGGTGTCAAAGAAGTTCTGACCGTCAAAGCACGTGGTTGTGAAGCCCTGAGACAGCAGCCCCATAATGAACCAGACCGGGTTTACCGGAGAGCATGAAGCTTGGAAGGTAAGTCATGACCAAAGGAAATTCAGGGAACCGTTTTTCGACAGAAGTTCGGGCGCGCGCAGTGCGTTTGGTGCTTGAGAATGAAGCGGATTATAAGACGCGATCTGAGTGCTTCAGATCAATTTCGCAGAAGATAGGATGCAGCCCCGAAACGCTTCGGGACTGGGTCAACAAGCAGGCGGTTGAGACCGGGGATCGGGAGGGTTTGACGCTGTCTGAGCGGGCGCAGATGAAAGAGCTTCAGCGCGAAGTCCGTGAGCTGCGCCAGGCCAATGACATTCTGCGTAAGGCCTCAGCTTTTTTCGCGGCGTCGGACCTCGACCGCCTACGGAAGAGATGATCATGTTCATAGACGACCATCGTGAGCATCTTGGCGTCGAGGCGATTTGCAAGGTTTTGCCGATCGCGCCGTCCACATATTACCACCACAAATCGATTGAGCTTAATCCTGAGAAAGCCTCTGCCCGCGCAAAGCGTGATGCCTTCTTAATGACCAGGATCACCCATTTCTGGGAGAAGAGCAGGAAGCGATATGGGGCTGTGAAAGTTTGGCATGACTTGCTTGATGAGGGCACTGTCGTCGCCCGTTGCACGGTTGTTCGCCTCATGAAAGGCATGGGAATACAGGGAATTACACGCGGTGATGTGACAACGACGAAGAGCAACCCTGCCTTGCCGTGCCCTGAAGACAAGGTGAACCGAAAGTTCAAGGCACCGGCACCGAACATTCTCTGGGTAGCTGACTTCACCTACGTCAGAACCGCCGTCGGCTTCGTGTATGTAGAGGTGGTCCTAGTTCTTCGACCACTTTGCGGCCCTGTTAAGGTGGATCAGG